>JBLNGL010000699.1:0-4559 GCA_050264735.1 Ignavibacteria bacterium
ATACTGCCTTACTAAAATTCTCTTCAACATCACACGCAATTTCTGCCCAGGCTTCATATGGCGTTTGTTCAATTTTCTTCTTTGGAATTATTAAGCATGTTTATGATTTTAAAAACTTAAAACTGGCAGCGCAGCAGCTGCGAATTGAAAAACAGCAGGCGGAATTGAATTACCTCAAGTCTCAAACGAATCCGCATTTTCTATTCAACACGTTGAATAATATCTATTCACTGGCAAGGGATAAATCAGATCAAGCCCCCGAATCAATTTTACGTTTGTCAAAAATATTACGTTTTATGTTATATGAAACGGGCGGAGAGTATATCGCTATAGAAAAGGAACTGAAAATTATAAGTGATTATATTTCCCTTGAAAAGCTTCGTTACGATGATTCATTAAGTTTAAATTTTAACAATGACATTGAGGATATGAAACAGGCGCTTCCGCCGCTGCTGCTGATACCGCTTATAGAAAATGCTTTCAAACATGGTGTGTCTGAAACAAGGGCTCATCCCTTTATTGATATTCATCTTTCCGTTAAAAATCGGCTACTTCAATTTATTGTGAAAAATTCTACTGAAAAGTTTCCCGGGGAGCAAAATGTAAAAGAGAACATCGGTCTTTCCAATCTTAGACGCCAGCTGGAATTGCTCTATAAAGAGTACAGTCTATCGCTGCACCAGGGTGAATCCGTATTCACCGCTTCTTTAAAAATTAATCTTGCAAGCCATGTCTGATATAAAATGCATTATAATTGAAAATGAGCCGTTAGCGGTAAAAGTTTTGTCGGATTATATTTCGCAGGTCCCGTTCCTGAGACTGCAGGGAACATTTAAAGATGCTATACTGGCAACTGACTACCTGCGGGATAATCGTACTGATCTTATTTTTTTAGATATTCATCTTCCCAAATTAAAAGGTATGGCTTTTTTAAAGACACTTGCAAATCCGCCTGCAGTAATTATTACAACTGCGTATCATCAATATGCAGTAGAGGGGTTTAATCTGAATGTGACAGATTACTTGTTAAAGCCGATCGAGTTTGAACGTTTTTTAACAGCAGTTACCAAAGTAAAAACAGCACAAAGAGAAAAACAAATTCCAAATGAAATCGAGGAGATCAAAGATTTTTTATTTCTGAATGTGCAGAAAAAGAAGGTAAAAATTTTATTCTCAGAAATCGTATATATTGAAAGTCAAAGGGAATACATTAAAATTGTAACAACCAAAAAAGTATACATTTCAAAAATGAGCACGCATGAGATCGAGACACTTTTACCTTCAAATCTCTTCCTAAGGATTCACAGGTCTTTTATTATTTCAGTAAGCAAGATTGAATCTTATACTGCAGAAACAGTTGAAGTTAACGGAATAACTATTCCCATTGGCAGAGGCTATAGAAATATTCTCGAAAGGCTGTAGCTGCTGATTCAAGCCCTGCAGAATTGGCATTTTATCTAAGCAAATTATTTCTAAATTCCTTCCAAGAATCCTCTCTTCAATCCTTTCCTAATTGCATAATCAACAGCTTCATTATATTCCGACAGTGTGATTCTCCTGAAAATCTCTTTGTAATTAAATGCCTTGTATGCAGGATGGTATTGATCCATAATATTTATGTATGTATCAGCGGAAATTTCTTCAGCGATAAAATCAATTACAGCTTCTGAGCCTGCAATGTTATTCGGAAGAACAAGGTGGCGGACGAGCACTCCCCTTTGTGCAATTCCCTTTCTGCTGATTTTAAGATCTCCTGTCTGCCTATGCATTTCTTTCACAGCCTCCTTCACTGTTTCCCAGTAACCCTGGATCCCCGAATACTTAAATGCATTTTCGTTTGAAGAATATTTTATGTCAGGCATGTAGATATCAATGATATCTTCCAGCAGTCTTAAAGTTTCCAGGGATTCATAGCCGCCGCAGTTATAGACAAGCGGGAGCTCCAGCCCCTTTTCAACCGCCATACTAAGCGATTCGACTATCTGGGGTGTAAAGTGAGTCGGGGTAACAAGATTAATATTATGACACCCCCTCCGCTGTAGTGAAAGCATGTATTCCGCAAGTTCATCAGTTGAAATTTTTTTTCCAATACCTTCATGACTTATCTCATAGTTCTGGCAGAATTCACATGAAAGATTGCAGTTTGTAAAAAATATTGTTCCGGATCCATTTGTTCCTGTCAGCGGCGGTTCTTCCCCGTAATGGGGACCGAAGCTGGATACAATTACTTCATCTGTTGAATGACACTCGCCTGTTTCACCATCAGTCCTTCGAGCCATGCAGCGGTTCGGGCATAACCTGCATTCAATAAGCATTTGTTGAAGAGCTTCAGCTCTCAGATTTAGTTCAGGCGGTGTTAATTTTTCAAGATAAAGGGGAAGCATTGAGTATTCACGCAAAAATAATTTTTATTCTGCAAAAGAGTTTAGTTAAATTTAAAATTATCCTGTCATGCTGAAACCTTTTCAGCATCTCCTTGCGTTAGGAAGATCCCGAAATAAACTTGTCCCGATGAATATCGGGATTCGGAATGACATTTGTCTCAGTGTTTTCTAACGTTAGCAATCAGCGCCATCATGTAAGCTGCTGCTGCAAATACCATTACCCAGATAAAGCCGAGCTCCAGTGCAATTACTGTGGCAAGCACGGCGCCGGCGACAGAAAAAACGCCGTTGATTCCCCATGCCCATGCAGTTTCTCCGGCAGATTCAACATTTGAAGAGACCATCCGCAGACCTAATGGGAATGGCATTCCCATAAAAAATGCAGCTGGACCGATCAATAGAGAAGCAATAACTATCTTTACCGGAAGAGACAATACAATTGTAATTTTAAGCAGAGGTGTGAGGATTAATGAATATAATACTAATGAGCCTGTAATGAAAAATAATATCCAGGTCAGCTTGCTGCGCAAAACATTTACTTTTTGAGAAATAAGACTCCCGAGTCCTGAAGCTGTTAACATTAAGCTGACAACTGCCGCAGCAGAATAAATCACATTTCCAAAATACAAGGTGAATTTTTGGATTAAGACTATTTCAATGAACATGTAACCGAGCCCGAGTCCGCTGAAGTAAAACAAAGTTCTTGGTTTATTTTTTCTTTTCCATCCTATTTTAAATAAGGGAAGAATAATCAGGATGATAGCAATAATGATAATTTGAAAAAATGTTATATAAAGAAGAATATACCCTGCCTCAAAAAAAGGGACTAACTGATTACCGAAAGAATCTGAAAGTTTCGAAATGCTTTTCCACTTAAGGAACTGTGAATAGTATGGTTTATTGTCAGATGCCGGTTTTATGCTGAATAAATAATCTGAATAAAATTTTTCCCTCTTTTCCTTTGATTCAAGCAGCTGATCGATGTAAGCATAAAAGGATTTATCCTGAAGCTTATTATAAAAATCCCTCTCATCCTTCCCGATTCCCGGAAGAATGACAGGATCAAACTTCATCTGCCTGCAATAGCTGTAGATACTATCAATTTCCGTCTGTTCAAAAGAATTCCGCTTAACTATTATAGTTAAGGTATTCCAGTTTTTCACTGCCGCTGTCCTGGATGAAATATTTTTTATTCCTTTTTCATAAAGAGCATCCGCAATTGTTGCAATTATTTTCAGAGGATTTTTATATGGATAATCGATCCATGTTGAAATACAAATAACGCCGTCATCCGTAAGCAGTGCTAACATCTCGCCGATGGCTTCTCTGGTAAGCTGGTACTGCTCTTGGAGCGCATACAATCCCGATGTTCCGCCGAATGCATCAATAACCGGCAGCTGTATCAGATCAAACTTTGAAGCAGCGGAAAGAAGATAGCTTCTCGGATAAATATTTTTGATATGAACGTTAGGATGACTGTAAACAGAGTCAACCATATCTGCATAATATTTGGTAAGCAGTTGGAGCAGTTCTTTATCAGGTTCAACTGCAGTAATTGATACAGCCCCTTCATCAAGTGCATACTTTATCTGTCTCCCTGTACCGGCATTTAAAACAAGCACATTGTTTTTTTTGCCAATCACGTAAGGAAGATATTCAGTGGAAAAACGAAAAACAGATTTGTTATTGAAATGAATCAACGGGCCGGTCCATTCACCGTTATTAAAAGCTGCATTGTTAACAACAACTTGATCCGGATATGTTATACTTAATCCGGGGGCATATCTTAAATATTCAGATGAAACAAGATGAAGCATTCCGTAAGGGCTGCTTGTGTTCGATATAATTTTTGTCTGAGGCAGATTTAAGGTTTTAGAAAGGCTTTTGTACTCGGAAAACCTCAAAGCGGGCGGATTCATAAAAACATATAAAATCACTGCTGCGGTGAGTGCGATAAGAAGAGTCATTCCATAGCGGAATTCTTTGGAAAAAGTAATTACTGATGCCAGAAGAACGATTGCGGCAATTAAAGCCTGCAGCCTTTCCGGAAACAAAAACCACATCAGAACCACAGCAGTTATTCCTCCAATTCCCGATCCGGTCATATTAGCAAAATAGAAAAAACCTATCTTCTCAATATTTTTCATAAAAACAAGACCGATTGCCAAAGCGCCG
>JBLNGL010000700.1:0-2765 GCA_050264735.1 Ignavibacteria bacterium
CAGTTCCTAAAAATAGGTGTCGGCCCCAGGGCAATTGCAATGGGGAGTGCATTCACCGCTGTCTCCGATGATATTACGGCATTATATTGGAATCCGGGCGGCCTGGCAAATATCGGTTCAAACGAGGCTTTTTTTAACCATGTTCAATGGTTTGCCGATATTAATTACGACTTCGCAGCATTTGCTGCTGCTATCCCGGATTTCGGTACAATTGGAGCTTTTGTTTCCGCACTATCAACAGATGATATGGCAGTAAGAACAATTGAACAACCGGAAGGAACCGGAGAACTATTCACTTACGGAACTATTGCCGTAGGATTATGTTATTCCCGTAGCCTTACAGATCAATTTTCCATTGGATTTAACATCAAGTATATAAATGAAAAGCTTTGGCATATGTCAAGCACCGGATTTGCATTTGACATCGGTACTATCTATAAACTCCCTATTCTAAATGAATTTAGATTAGCGGCAAGCATTTCTAACTTTGGAACTAAAATGAAGCTTGAAGGAAGAGATGCCTTATCAGTACAACAGGTCGGTTCCCCGGGATATGCTAATCTTATAAATACTGATGTGCAGCTTGACGCTTTTGATCTTCCATTGCTATTCAGATTTGGCGTTTCTTCAGATATCATAAAATCCGAATCAAACAGAGTTACCATTGGCGTAGACGCTATCCATCCGAACGACCACACAGAATATTTAAATACAGGAATGGAATATGGCTGGAATGAGATTGTATTCCTTCGTGCAGGTTACAACTCACTGTTAGAACAAGATACTGAAAAAGGATTAACACTCGGCTTCGGATTACATTATAGAATAATTGATCTTGTTAAGGTTGGATTGGATTATGCTTACCAGGATTTCGGAAGGTTAAGCGAAGTACATTATTTTTCAGTTGGAATTAAATTTTAAATAAATAATCTAGTTACCTTTACTTAATCAATACAGCTTTAATAATCTTACTGTAATTTCCGCTAACTGCACGAATGAAGTAGCTGCCAGAAGGGTAATTGGATGCATTCCATCTGAATATATGCGGACCAGCCTGAATAAAATCATTATATAACTTTTCAACTTCACTTCCGGTAATATCATAAACGATAATCGTAGTATAAGCTGATTGCTGTGTTTCAAATCTTATAAAAGTATTCGGATTGAATGGGTTTGGGTAAACAGCCAGGAGATAAGATTTCTCAGGCAGACCAGAAGAAATTAGATCAACATGAGTGCTACCGGCTGTATCTTCCGGGAAGAAGGTATACGCAATACCTCCTTTATTAAACCAGGATTGAGATAATTCCCGTTTATTATGTTTATAACCGTAACCATCGGATTTTGCCGGATCGTGAACAAGAGGCTCTCCGGCAGCATTAAAACCGGCAAGCATCATGAGATGCCCATTTGGATATAACGGAGAACCAACAGACATCACTACACGTCCGCCTGCAGCAAGCACCTCACGGGCGTCACTCCATGAACGGTAGCGGGTAACTGCTCCATTAAGTCCGTATTCTGCCGCATTCTGTACAACACGGGGCCATATTCCGAACATGCCCCAATAATCATCATAATTATCTTTCGCAAATTGGAGAGGATCCACTTCAATATTGTAGCTGCGCAGAACCATGGATACTGATGTAGGCGAACAAATCTCGCTCCCGATATCCGGGTCAAGGGAATTTTGATAAAAATGTTCGGTTGAAATAAAAATGGGATCAGGCTTTTCATTAACCAGAGAAGTGATATTTACATTATCAGTCGTTCTCTGATCGCTCGCAAAAAAACTTAATTTGTATAAACCGGGGGAAGGCTGGGTGCTTCCAAGCCTTTTCATTACAATTTTGAATTGCCATTTAGTATGAAAAGAATTTAGAACCGCATAATCGACCTCGATTTCACCGCCGTTATAGCTTGTTGCTCCATAATCATCATGTGACCAAATATTTTCTTTCCAGTATCCAACAGTAAGCCATGGTGACCATGTGGTGTCATAAAATCTCATCATCACTTTAAAGCTGCTTAAATTATTGGGTGAGTGACCATTCCATGAAGGAAGCCCCCGGTTGAACGGAAACTCCGAGGAGTCAGGTTTAAATATAACGGTTCCAATAATTTTTCCTTCAGAAAGAATAATCCTTTTACCGTCACTACTCACTTCAGCACCATCCAGGCTGTCAATCTCTTTAATAAGATTTTCTTTTTCGTAAAAGTAATGCTGGTCAGGATAGGATTGGCTATAAGTAAGTGAAATGGTTACCGTTAAAAGGAGTAAAAATATTTTCATCTGCTTAAATCTTTTTTAATGCTCATAAAATCCTTTTGACCGGAAATTATGCTTTGAAACTTGTTTGAAAGCAAATTAGAGAATCAAAGCATTAAATTCAATATTAAGAAGGAGATTTAAACCATCATGATTGTGATCGACAAAAAAATATAGCAGGAAAATTATTATTTAGGAATATCTCATCGGCAGCAGAGACAATCCTGAATAATTAATATTTGCTGAGGTCCAGGCAGCAATCGGGTAAAAAGTAAATGGGGATTCCAGAATTTAACCACTTTTCATAGATGTCTTATCGAATGCTTCATAACATAAAGCCGCGGCTCCGAGAATAGCACTGAACTCTACCTTAGAAACTGAGATTTTCAACGACTCCAGAGAGTGTTTATAACTAAAATTATTAATTGAACCCCGCATAGAATTTTCAAAATATTTATAAGATTTACTGACAGATCCCCCTATAACTATTATTTCG
>JBLNGL010000701.1:0-2724 GCA_050264735.1 Ignavibacteria bacterium
ATCTTTTGGTACACCTTTATTTACTTTATAGAAATAAGGACTGTCATCACGGCAAGGTTCAATATTGTAAGGATCATTATTAATATATTCTTCCAGCGAAAAACGGTTCTCTTTCAGTCCAATCAAAAAATTATTTACAACAGATCGACTATTAATTGAATACCCAAACGGCAGATAAGTAAAAACCGGGATACCTTTGGGCATCGATCTTATAATATTTTGCCAGTTTATCACCAGATCCCTCGTAAATGATTTTTTCTTAATTACTATTGTAGGAGCATAGTCGGTTTCAAGAATACCAAAATGATATAATGCCTCATTGGGGCTTACCCCGTATTCTTTGAATGCTGAGATTGCTGTTATTATCATCCGCAGCAATTCCCACTCATTATGGAGAGTAATTATTAATTCTCCTCCATCAGTCAATTTTTTTATGTAATCGTAAAGGGCTTCGACTGTGAGAAGATAATTTTCATTTTCTGCTAAAGCTTCTATATTCTGCATCTGCTTTGTAGAAGGCAAAGCCATTACAATAAGATCATATTTTATATCCGATTTTTTAATGAAATGCCGGCCATCAGAAATTTCAATTTTTACATTAGGAAAACTGGTATAGATCCCCCCGTTAAAATTCTTATAATCTTTAACTATATTAACGAAGTCGGGATTAATCTCTACTCCGGTGATTTGTTTAATCCCCGAAAGCAAACCTACTAAAACTTCTTTTCCTCCACCTGGTCCGATAACCAGCAAATTATTTTTTTCAGCTTGATTTAAAAAGAAAAATGGAATTGTGCCTGAATGCCTTATCAACAGGTTGTACAATAATGCATCCGGGCTTTTAATGTTGCCGTCAAAACGGTACATCTGCGACCCGGCTGCTCCGTCAATAAAAAGCTGCTTAACTTGATCCTGATTGCTATACTGCACAACTTCGGTACGCCCATAAATACTCCAGCGGCTTTCAATTATTTCGGAGATTTCCGCCGCATTCGGATAAACATAATAGAAATCCTTTTCATCGAAATTGCCGATTGGGATCCTTCCCAAAAAATCTTTGCTGCCGTTTATAACTAGAAATGCTGAAGAGAGGATAAGGAGCGAATAGAAAATAATGATTGTTTTTTTTTTAATTCTCTGTTGATAATAAAACCCCGATAAGCATAAAATCAATACACCGAACATAATGACTGCATTTGAGGCTCCCAGTATGTTGATTATGAACGGGGACCCTGCTGCGCCAAAAGCGGCCCCGGCAAGATCGGAGGCATATAATTTAAAACTCTTTTCAGCATATGTTTTAAATATCAGCGCATACACAATTCCTGCAAAAAAGAAAGGAATTATTAAAAGAAAAAAATAAATGAAAGGGCTGGTAATTTTAAATACAGTTACTGTAATTATATAAAAAAGGAATGCAAGCGCAGTGAGTATTAAATAATTGAATAATATTTTACTTTTTTCCCGGGATACATTTTCAGTCAATCTGTAATAAAAGTAAATACCTCCGGAACCCAAGCCAAGGATTGCAAGAGAAAGGATAATAAATCCATAATTGCTTTCAAATATTACTGAACTAACCCGGGTGGATATTATTTCATAACTAATAATACATGCAGAGATAACAAATAATGTCAGATATATTTTACTGCTTTTCAAGATTAATCTTTGTTCAGGTTTCTCGATAAAACATCTTCAATATTTAGGATGATATTTATTTCTCAGTTCTTCTTCTATTTTACTTTAAAAAAATTATTCACTTAATATAACCATTATCCTATTTTGCAGAAAGGAATACATATAAGCTTTTTAAGGATTAAAAATAAAAGCAATGCCTATTCGGAATTGCTTCCTTATAAATATGAAGGTCCTAAATATATGAATGCATAATTCCTCAAAAAAACTTTGCCAAATTTGGTTAAACTTCTATTAGGCTTGGATGCATGATTGCATGAATGCATGATGGCTTCGATTCGCTGAGTCGAAGGGCCGGTCATGCAGTCATGCATACATACAGTCTGCATTATTTGTTGGCGGATAGGCCGCGCTGTGAATGAATGCATGCGTTAAAGCCAAAACAAAACTGAAGCTGAAATAATTATTAAATTCAGGTAAACTAATTTTTTATTATGCATTGATTGGAATTCGTTGAATTAAATATTTAATTAATTTTTACTTGATTCAATATTTCTTGTTTTAAATTATTTGCTTCAGGGTAGATCGGATTCTCGATTAAACATTCATTAATTATAGCGAGAGCCGTTTTGAAATCTTTCTTTTCTGAATAAGCTAAGGAGAGATTATATAATACTAATGGATCTTTAGGGTTTAATTTATAGGCTTGGTTTAAATGCCTGATTGCATTGTCAAAGTTTCCAATATATAAGGCCATCAGCCCATTCCTCTTTGGAGTATAATCTGCCAGATCTATTTTTTTTTGTTCATAAAAATATCTGATAACACCATCAAGATCCCTAAAACCGGGATATTGATAGATCAAAACATTCATATACTTCAAATATTCTTTTATATCATCCTTTCTTAAATAATACGTGCCTGCAATAAAATGGGCATCAATCCAGGATACTTTATTTTCTATTCTGTACATGGCAATCGAATCAATAAAATCCTTTGGCCGAAATAAATTAATAAAATCCTTTGGCTGAAATTCTGATATTTCAGCTCTCTGTTTTACATACGGCCAATCTGTCTTTAATATTCTAA
>JBLNGL010000702.1:0-2680 GCA_050264735.1 Ignavibacteria bacterium
TTATGGGAGAAGTAAATGGGAAGAAACGAAAATCTGATCAGGAAAATCCTGCAGATAATAGAGGAGAAGCCTTACTGCAGTTCATCGGCAATCAGTATAAAAGGATTCAGCAAAGATTGTATTTTCATACAATTGAGTCTTATTTGCAGGGAGCACTTAATTGCCGCCGAACCTGCAATTGATGAAAACGGGATAATGAATGACTTATTTAATATCCGTCTTACATTGTCAGGGCTTAATTATCTGAGAAGCATTTCTTATTTTCAGACAATATAAGATAGTAATTTCTACTCTACGAAATACACTGTTTAAGAAGTTCGTCCGGCTTTTAATAATAAATGAGCTGCACTCCGCCTTCCCGCCGGAGTGTTTTTTATTTTAAATACCTTAGACGAACTGAAAAATTTTATTTAAAAGTCCTGCACCGCCGTATAATTGTAAACCAAAGCACATTTTATTTCCTATAAAACTTATTTAATTGAGCGGCTTTAATGCTCTTCTTTTTAAATACCTAATATCTTTATTTCAGTATTTTAATTTATTTTCGGGAAAAAATATGCCTGTAAATATTTTAATAGCTGAAGATGAACGTCTTATTTCCCTTGATCTTCAAAAATCCCTGGAAGTTTTAGAATATAAGATATTAAACAAAGCTTACTCAGCCGAGGATGCTGTTGAATATGCAGTCAAATATAAACCAGATATAATATTAATTGACATAAAATTTGACGAAGCATTAACGGGTTTTGAAGCGGCATATTTTATCAATTCAAAACTGGATATTCCTATTATTTTTATTTCCGCATATTCTCCGGATAAAATTAAAAAAAGGAAACCAGATTTCTTCACCTATTCCTACCTGACTAAACCTGTAGACATTTCAGATCTTGACAAAGAGATAAAGCTTGTCCTAGGAAAAAACTCAGAAGGGAAATGTTAGTAAAGTAAGACTGAGCCCGTCAGCAAAGAATAGTAAAGAACGCGAAGATAGTCTTCAAATGATTCGATATTTAAATTAATCTCAACTTTGCTGAACAATTTTAATTGCTCTTTAGAACATTAGAATCTATTTTATATTCCGTCCTAGCCATTAAAGCAGCTTTTGAAAATTTTCTCTTTTTATTTTACAAAATTCTGTCTTCTGAATTCTTACTCCTCCATCTTCCATTTTCTACGCCAAAGGCGCATCCCGCTTTGCGGGACATTTTCCATTTTACATCTTCCATTTTCAATCTTCCATTTTCCATCCTCCATCTTTCCCCTCTTCCAATTCTCGAAAAATCTTATTAAGTTAACAAAGTTGATCAGATGAGCAATCGATAAAATCTGTTTTTACTCCCCTGCTATCTTCTATAAACGGCAAGGGGTAATGCTTGGGTAAATGAGGGACTTGGCATTGCCGTAGTGAATGTATTCTAAATACGTCTTAAAATTAATATGAGCGCGGCCCGGAAAAATATTTTTCTGGCTGAAAATGAAGCAGTTATCGCCATGGTTCTACTACGGCAGATTCGGAAAGCGGGATATAATGTAATTCATACTTACTGCGGTGAGGATACGGTCAATATAGTTAAAACCGCTCAGCCTTCAATCGACCTTATTCTAATGGACATTAATCTTGGAGACGGACTGGACGGTACAGAAACCGCCCAGATCATTTTAAAGGATTACGACCTGCCGATTGTTTTTCTCTCATCGCATACAGACCCTGAAGTTGTTGCAAAAACAGAGAAGATCACTTCCTTCGGTTATGTAACAAAGGACAGCGGAATAACCATATTAGATGCCTCCATTAAAATGGCTTTCAAGCTGCACGCCGCGAATCAAACTATAAAGCATACAAATGAGAGTTTGATACTTGCGCAGGCAGCAGGCAGAGCAGGCACCTGGGATTGGGATATTGTCAAAAATACATTTAATTGGTCCCCCGAATTTTTAAATCTTTTCGGCTTGCCTTCAGATACGGTTGCTGGTTTTGAAGCCTGGACAAAAGTAGTTCATCCCGAAGATCGTGAAATCGTCGAGCGCAGGATACAGGAATCAATAGAAAACAAAACCGAACTTATGAATGATTACCGGATCATACTTCCGTCAGGAGAGATCCGCTGGATACGCGCTGCAGGTAAAACCTATTATGCAAACGACCGTCCGCAAAGAATGCTTGGATTATGTATGGATATAACCGACCGAAAGAAGGCGGAAAATCAAATTTGGACAACCCTGGAAAGCATCCGGGATGGTTTTCTTGCTTGCGATAAAGATTGGCAGTTTATATATCTGAATATAGCGGCCGAACGTATTCTCGGAATTCCCCGTAATGAAATGATCGGGAAGAGTTTTTGGGAGGTATTTCCTTTAACACTTGGCACCCGCCTCGAACAAGAATACCGCAAAGCTGCCGCGGGAGAAACGACTGATTTTGAAAACTTTTACGTACCGTGGAGTCGCTGGTTTCATAACCGTTGTTTCCCCCGGGAAGGCGGAGGAATTTCTGTTTACTTCAGTGATATCACCGAAAGAAAGAATGCTGAAAAAAAGATGATCAGGCAGACTTCCGTCCTTTATGGAATTAATAAGATTTTTCAATCATCCTTCAGCGCCGGAACAGTGAAGGAACTCGGAATTTTATGCCTGGAAGCAGCAGAGGAAATTACACAAAGTAAATCTGGTTTTATAGCCG
>JBLNGL010000703.1:0-3867 GCA_050264735.1 Ignavibacteria bacterium
GTCAGCTGCTCTAACCAACTGAGCTACGGGCCCTTTTTTAAATTTATTCCTTTACAAATTACTCCTTAATTCTCCTTAATTAAAAGAGCTTTTGATCACTACCTGAACTTATGCGATTAAAGTATCTTTTGTAAAAGTGTTCCAAAAATAATGCATCTATTCCCTTAATTCAACATTTTTCATCCGGAAAAGAATATTTGAATAAGAATATTTTATTTTAAGGAATGAAAATAATTTCAGGTCTGCCAAAAGGAGCTTTTCTTCATTTAACTTTTTTAATTTTAATATCATTAAAGCTAAGCTATTTTAACCTGCCAAGCATCTATCCTAAATCCTATGATTGGTACGGCTGGAGTCTCAAAAACACAGTTTTCTCCTATGTCTCTTCATTTGCACTACTTTTGATCATTACATCACCGCTGATCGTCTTATCTAGAAAAATGCATTATGTTTTTCTTCTTTTTGTAAATTTTCTGGTAACCACTGTTATCGTCGCGGACTTAATTCATTTCAGGTTTTTCGGAGATTTCATTTCAATAGTTTCTCTCGGATATGCGTGGCAGGTTAGTCTTATTTCCAGCAGCATTTTTGAATTATTTGAATGGACTGATTTTCTCTTTTTGCTCGATCTAATTTTAACCTTGATTTTTCTTCCGGCGTACTTCAAAAAAACTGCTCCTGAAGAAAATGGAAATAAGAAAAAACGGTCTACTTTCTTTTATTTTTTTCTCACCGGATTTTTATTAATGATCCTCCCGGCGAGGGAAATAATAACCGATAAAGAAGGCATTTTCACCTTTGAATTTCAGCGCTTTTTTGGAGTAAAAAAAATCGGCCTGCTGAATTTCCATATTTACCAGGCTGGTAAAATATTTTACAATGCTAATCTTTTAGGAAACAAAATTTCACCGGAAGATAAACGCTGGGTTTCCGATTTCATAAAAGAAAAACAAACGGGTAATTCATTGCCGTCCCCTTCATTCGGCATTGCAGAAAAGAAAAATTTAATAGTGATAATGGTCGAATCGTTAATGGCCTTTCCTGTTGGAATAAAGATTGAGAACCAGGAAATAACTCCCAACCTATCTTCTTTTTTTAGTAAATCGATATACTTTAAAAACTTTTTTGATCAGACCTGGGAAGGTAAAACTTCCGACGGTGAATTTACTTCTCTCCATTCTTTACATCCGCTGTATACCGGTTCAGTGTCCACAACCTATCCGGCAAATAATTATAGGGCGCTTCCTAAAATATTAAATGAAAATGGCTACGCTACAGTTGCAGCAACGGCGTATAACGGCGAGCTTTGGAATAACCGGTTCATGAATAAAAAATTGGGATTTCAAAAATCGTATTTTGATGTAGACTATAAGCTCACGGAACTGCTTGGACTCGGTTTGTCGGATAATGAATTTTTCATACAAACATCCGAAAAGTTATCGCAATTAAAAAAACCGTTTATGGCTTTTTTAATAACCTTAAGCACTCATCATCCGTATTCGGCATTTAAAGGAGATACTCTGTTAAATTTGGGCGATTTTGATGGAACAATCCTTGGCAATTATATTCGTGCAGTGCATTATTTCGATTTCGCGTTCGGAGAGTTTATTAAGCTTTTAAAGAGGAGCGGTTTATATGATGAATCGGTAATTGTATTGTACGGAGATCATCACAGCGATGTAGGTGAACCCGGCGATCTCAAAAATCTTCTGCTTAAATATGATCCTAATTTTAAAAATCAGATCTGGAAAGATTATGATTACTGGGTCAGTTATAATAAGATTCCATTCTGCATTCATTTGCCGAATGATGCTCTTTCCGGTATCAAAGATTTAACCTGCGGGCATTTAGATATTGCAAATACTTTATTGGATATTCTCGGCATTAAAAACGCGCATATGGTTTCATTCGGTAAAAATTTGATGCTGCAGAAAAATTCGTTTGTAGTTTTCAGCAACGGCTCTTTTGTTTATAAAGATACATTATTTATAACCGCGGACGGAGCTATGAACGATGCCAAAGCTTTTAACTTAAGCAATGGAACGAGAATGGATCCGAAGATTTTTCAAAGGGATCTTAATTTAACCTGGGAAGAACTGGACCTTTCAAACCTAATTATAAGCGGGGATTTCATTCCGGATAAATAGGAGGACTTTCAACTTTTTGAATAAAACTTTCAAAAGTATCAAATCCTGAAATCTCAATTCTCGGAAGTGCAAGAAGTTCGGAAAATTTATTGCATTTACCGTCCTCGCAGGTTAGAGCAAAAGTAAATCCGCATGCACCCGCCAGATGCTTCACAACAGGATCGTAATCACCGTATGGGTAGGCAACCGAATTGATATGATTTCTCAAATGATCTTTTAAAGTTTTTAACGAGTTTAAGAATTGACAGGCAAGCTGTCCTGGATCTAATGCTGTCAGCGGTTTATGATTTGAAGTATGAGATCCGAATTTAATTCCTTTCCCATTAAGCTCATGAATATGTTCCCAGGTCATTAAAGGTATTTCTTCGCCTAATTTTTGGTCCCATGCATTTACATTATTAACAAAATCCGTTACAATAAAATTATATGCACTGAAGCTGTACTTAGTTAAAATAGGAAATGCATTAGTATAAAAATCGAGGTAGCCGTCGTCGAAGGTCAGGATAACGGCTTTTCCAGGAAGAGGCGTGTTTAATTTCACCGCAGCGTACCATTCTTCAAAAGATACAGTGTGGTATCCTTCTTTGTACAGATACTGCATCTGGTTCTCAAATTCTACCGGGCTTATTCTGTAGGGACTCATTAAATCAGAGCCCGACGGAGCAACACTATGGTACATCAATACCGGCAAATCTCTTGTATTGCCGGTTAATTTTCTCAGAGCGTTTTTCTGAGGCTTTGTCGACTGGGATCGATTTGTATCCAATATTAACCCAAGCTCTTCAGCGTTAATTACATTCGGCGAATACAGCAGATATTCTAATTCATCAGACTTATTGAGAATCTTTCTTTCCCAATCATTTTTAAAAGCTCTAATTTTTTTCCCATCAGTGTTATAATATTCAGAAGAATCGACGCCGGTATCCGTTGGCAGCAATGCAAATCTCGCAGAACTATCATCGGAGAAAAGCGAGTTCCTTCTGGGAATAATTGCTGCTTTCTCTCCATCGACGGTTATTTTTTTTATTTCATCCGAAATATCATATGAATTAAATAATTGTTTTTCAGGCGGAAGCTGTTGAACATTTTTTTGATACTTATTCCGTATTTTTTTTTGCAAAGAAATTTTTTCTTTTAATTCTTCCTCCAGAAGAATTTCCCTAACAATAATTTTGCACAATTCATAACCCAGCTCTTTGATTATAGTGCTTCTAATTTCCTGAGCATTTAAAAATTTCTTCGCGCTATTAATTTTTATTTTTGCACAGGCACTTCCCCCGACAATGATTATAAGCGTGATTTCATTTTTGAGCAATTTTATATTCGGAATTTCATTCCCGATCTCAATCGAAACAGGATCATGTTTCTGGATTAAAGTTTTTATAAATTTTAACTGTCGTGCCGGCATATAAAACCGTTGGCTGATCCAGTAATGCTTATTAAAAGTTTCCTGGAGAAAAATTGTCCATCCTATAAAATTGTGCAGCTTCTCAATATAAGTTATTGAACTCTTCCGGATATTCTGCTTATACTGGCTCATTCTAATCTTTAATCCGATCAGCCTAATCAACCTCAATTTCTTATAAATATTTTCCTTAAAAAATTCGCCGAGAATCTGCCAGGCATAATTTTCTGCTACGGCATCCTTGATAACATATTTATGAACAAAATTGTTAATAACAGGAACTTCAATATTCCCGAAAACTTTTTCTCCGCGTTT
>JBLNGL010000704.1:0-3402 GCA_050264735.1 Ignavibacteria bacterium
AAATTTTATCTTTTACTAATGTGTCCTATGTGTCTATGTGGTTAATTAAAAATGTTGACTGCAGCCTGGCGATAAAGTACCTCCGAGATTTAGTACAAATCAATCGCCCGTCGGTACAATACCATAGTTTTCTACCATAAGCATTACCGTTCTTTGCGGAGCCCTGGTTTTATGCATTATTCCCTTTGTAACCGTAATTCCCTGCTGAGGACCAAGCTCAATAGTCCGGTCTTCAAGATCAACAAAGAGTTTCCCTTCAAGGACAAAAAAGAATTCATCGTCATTATCATGTTTATGCCAGTGGAATTCACCTTCAACGATCCCGATTCGTACTACACTTTCATTAACCTTCGTTAAGGTACGATTGGACCATTTCTCGGTTGTTACTTTTACAATTTTAGGTACATCAATTAATTCAAGATGCTCAAACTTGATGTCAAGATCGATATTATAGTTTTGTTTCATGAAGTGTCTCCTGGATACTTAATACTGGATACTCAATACATTTTTTATTCGCCTGTCCTTTTTAAAGGCGGAATTTTCTCTCCGCTTTCCGAATATTTGATCAGCTGATCGAGGCGTCTTAATCTTGTCTCTTCCTGCTTTGCGCTCATTATCCACCAAAGTGCAGGTTTTCTATAGGATGGAGGTTTTGATTGAAAAAAATCCCATGCTTTTTTATTTGCTTTAAATAGTTTTTCATAGTTCGAATTCATTTTTACATTTTCCCTCTCAAACGAATATTTTTCAGACTTTTCCTTATCCCTGGATTCAAAAACTTTTATCCCGGATTGATGCATTGATCCGAGCTTCATCAGTCTTTTCACATGCTTAATATTTACTGCACTCCAATAGCTCTTCGGTTTTCTTGGTGTAAACCGTATCATGTAGCTTTTCTCATCGATGCTTTTACGGACACCGTCGATCCATCCGAAAGCCAACGCCTGATCCAGTGCTTCCTGGTAAGTGATGCTCGGCTTTCCGGAATCTTTTTTGTAAAAAGCGATTAATTGCTCCTGTTTTTTATCATGGTTTTTTTCAAACCAGCTTCGAAGCTCCCGGGGCGATTTGAAGAATTTGATTCCCATTTGAACCGATTTTTTTAATAAAAAAATAACCAGGATTGAATAATCTGATTTCTTTTCTTCTGCTGTTCAACTGCAAGCTTATAAGATTTCAATACTCCGAAACGGTGCGGCATTGCCGATACTCCTTCGCAATTCATCATAACATCATGTATTTTTTCTTTGGCATTTCCTGCAGACATAAATCGTAACCTCATATTTTAAATATAAGAATTTAAAAAGTTTATTATGAAAAAAACACAACCCGCAGCAGAATGATAGTTATTTTGCATCTTTAATAATTTTCTTCGGCAGATCATTAAAGTCGGGCATATAAATTATTAAACCATGGTCTCTCGATGTTTTATGATAGCCTGCAACCAATTGATCAATATACCGGTCAAGAAAAAAATCAAAGGAATCTTTTGTGTCTTCATCTATAATCTGCATATCGGCATTTTCCATTGTCAGCTTTCCGAAGGTAAGATAACCGCTCCTGAAATACATATAATTAGTATTTTTAATATCAGGATTAAGGGGAGCAGACGGAGCGGAAGAAAAAACCTGGATTATTTCATCCTTTTCGATTCCAACGGATTTTAAATGCCCTCTTATCCGCGGCGGCGGAAGCATCAGTGCAGGATCAAGATAAAATTCGTTGTTGATTATTTCGGCCCCGTAATTCTTTTTAAGCTCAATCATTTCATCCAACTGCAGCTTAAAAAATTTCATAAGACCGTCTACATCAATCCCGATTGCCTTCATTTCAACCGGGTGAAGCTTTATCTTCCCTTCAGGAGTTGCAGATAAATCCGCGAGAACGGAAAAAGGAATTCCTTTCATTTCTCCTTCCTGCTTAAGCTGATTTCCCGCAGTCGTAATCTTTAAATCCTTCAATGGAGAATCTTCATAGCCGAATACATAACGGTTCAGAAGCAGGCTTAAACTTTTTGTATCAATTGATATCTCTGCAGAGTAAATATTAAGAATAAATGATTTTTTATTGTCAAACACAGGATGTTTTTCTTTTTCTAAAGGAATTAATTCACCCCGGAGATTCTTTATCACCAGCACTATATCTTGATCGGTATGAAAGCTTACATTTTTCATTTGGGTCTGCACTGCATTTGTGCTTTCTTTGCTGCCGGTTTCAACCTTGTTATTTTCCGGGTGCAGCTTTTTTCCTTTTCCGGGATCCTCTTTGCATGACTGAATTGTTAAAGCAGCCGCAGCCAAAAAGATTAAGAATGCATTTTTTAAAAACTTCTGGTTTATCATTCTATAATTCAGCAGATATTTAGAGTGTCTCATTCATTAAATATTTTTTTTTACTCTCTGCAAGTTCCTCAATCTTCGGTAGAACCATATCCCAGTTCCCTACTGCATCAGCATACCTTGCCTCGGCATTTTGGACACTTGAAAAATCTCCCTGGGAAACACTCAATAATGTATACCCGTCCTGCTCATGCAGCTTACAAGTAACTGTAAGATAATTTTCCGGATCATCCGTGTATTCGGAGTTGGCATTTACCGTAGTATATTGCAGCAGTTCACGGGCTTTGATATCTTTTATATTGCCTTTAGCATAAGCCACTCCATTCGAGGCTCCCTTCCCGAGAATCGGGCTTTCCGGATTCCAGACTGTAACAGGTTCGCAGCCGAACATATATTGTTTTGTCCATTCTGATTTTGTGAGTATATCCCAAACCTTTGCAGTGGGTGCATTTGATTTTATTTCTTTCTCAACTATTAATCTTTCTTCCATAAAATCCTTTCATTTTATCTGGATGTTATTTCCTGGAGTATATTTGAAGATGGTTTCCGTTTGTATCGTGGAACCTAGCATAAAATCCATAGCCGCCTGCAATCTCGGTTTTTCCTGTACAATTTTTCCTCCCGCTTTTTTAATATCGGCAAGCTTCGCCGGAATATCTTCCACATTAATAACCAAACCCGGTCCGGTTTTTTCTTTTGAAGGTTTAGTTGAGCTGTCGAATCCGCCTCCTGTTTTTGTATCCCCGATACTGAACATCGCATAAGTTCCATCAGGCATCAAATCTGCTTTCCATCCGAATACATCAGAATAGAACTTTATCGCTTTATCCATGTCCGGTGCAGGAATTTCAATGTGGGTAATTGTATGATCCATTTGGGCCTCCTTTACTTTTTCTTAATATGTCATCCTAGTTTATTAAAATCACTTAGCTTTAAATTTCAATTAAATTTTAATACATTTCCTTTGATAAAAGCATTTAAGTGATTTTCATCAAAATTGTTTCTTTTCAGTTTTTGAGAATTGATAAAAAAATTTCTTCATGAGACTGCTGATTGTATCAAA
>JBLNGL010000705.1:0-3062 GCA_050264735.1 Ignavibacteria bacterium
AAGGATTGTAATATGCTCAAGAGGTATTAAACCATTTGCAGCTTCATCAAAAAGCTGGCTGGAAATTATCTTCTTTTCTCCTGAAACCGATAATGAAAACACTGCCAAAAAAACCAGGAAAGAAAATCCCAGGAAAATAATCCCTAGTATTGCGGTGTTATGGTAGCTCACGCTTAAGTTCCAAATTAAGTGGATAAAAATTGCAGCAAATAATCCTGAAGCAGGAAACATGTATCTGGATAAGCCTATTTTAAATTTGGCAAAACTGAGGAATGCGCCTAATACAGCAGTTGAAATACAATGCATCACAGCGGAAAATAATGTTCTGATCAGTACTACACTAATCCATTGCTCCGCCGAAGAGCTGAAAGAAATGAAGTAAAGAAAATTTTCCGTCATTCCGAATCCCAAACCTATTGCTCCGCCGTAAACTATACCGTCGGTAATGTTATCAAATCTTTTATCCGAAATAGTAAAAAGCAGGAACATACCTTTAGTAATTTCTTCTATAAAAGGGGCAACAACGACTGCATCAATCTGCCTTTGCACTCCGGAGTCTGAAATATAGTTTGAAAAAAAGCCTGAAAACAGGCTGCTGAAGATTAGGGATAAAATTACGGCGCCGATCGCACCCCACAGGTAATTTTTTAAAACCAGTCCAAACGGTTCTCGGTCATATCTGTCAAATTTCCAGATGACCAATAAATAAATTGTCATCGGAATTAAAGCGGCAAAAGCGGATGAGAGATATACTAAATGCATTAAATTTTTTTAGAATGATTCCGTGAAGATTTCTATCTTATTTTTAGCCAGGATATCAATTCTTTAATACTCGGTCTTTTCCCGTAAGATAATATTCCAATTCTGAAAATTCTTGATGAAACTATTATAGTTATATAAATTGAAACCAGCATTATTGCGATTGTCAGAAAAATTTCTATTGAAGAGATAGAAGTTACATTTATTCTTAAAATCATTACCGAAGGCAAGGTTAGAGGAATATAGCTAAGTATGCTTATTAAAGGTGAATTTGGATTATTGAAAATTGATATTGAAAATACTACAGGGAAAACCAGAATAAAGCTTAAATATGTTGTGATCATTTGTGCTTCCTGCTCGCTGGTTACGACAGAACCTATACCTACAAATATGGAACTATAGAAAATAAATCCCAGCAGAAAATAAAGCAGTACCGGTAAAATATTATTGAATATTTCTGCGGGTATGACTGCGCTATTGACGAGTGTTGTGCTAACCAATGCCCAAATAACTATTTGAGTCAAACCAAGCGCACTCAATCCGAATATTTTCCCGGTAATAAGCTCATCAGGTGTACAGCTGGATATAAGTATTTCCATAAGCCTGCTTGATTTTTCCTCCAGCAGGCTTCTTACTAACATCCCTCCCGAATAAATAATCATCATCATTAAGAGGAGAAGAAATACTATTGAGGAGAAGAATGTTGCAAAAAAGTTAATTGTTGTTTCCTTGCCTACTGCTTCGACTTTTACCTGGTTGATATTTACTTTCCTCGATAATATTTTCAGTACGTCCGGATCAATCCCTTTATCCATCAATTTCAATTTTATTCTTGCTTCATTAAAAGCAGTTTCAAAGCGCTGGATATCAATAAAGCTGCCCGATAATTTGCTCCTGTACTCAAGTTTTAATGAATCCCGGTTTATTTGATAGACTATAAGGTATCCTTCTATCCTTCCGTCTAATACATTTGAATCTGCAACCGATTTCAGCTGTTCAACACGTTTGTTTTTTCCTGAAAAATTTACCAGAATATAATTCGGCTGACCGTTAGGCAAAATGATCTGCTCAAGTTTTTCTTTCATCAGAGGAAGATAAACTCCCGACGTATCAATAAAACCGATAAACTCGGTGTTCTCGCTTCCTTCCTCAGCAAGCATTGTAGGCAGGATTGTGAAAATTATTAATATTAATGGAGTTAAAAAAAGCGATATGATAAAAGTTTTTGTTTTAACTTTTTCTAAATACTCCCATTTTGCCACTATGTAACTTTTTTTAAAGTTCATTTTGGAATTTATACTTTAGAAATAATGATCATTTTTTCTAAATGCATTTTAACTGATTTTAATTTTTGCTTTGCTTAATTACATCGATAAAAATTTTATTGAGCGTAGGTTCAACGACAGAAAATTGAGTAATATTAATTTTATCTACCACTTCTTTTAAAAATTCATGCGGCATTATATTTTCATTAAGTTCTATTTCAGCATAATTTTTGTAATTATCGATATGCCTGATAAAGTGGAGAGAATTTAAAAATGTACCATCCCCCTCAAATTCTATCTTGATATGATTTTTGCCGAAACTCTTTTTAATTTGTGAAATTGAACCGCTGCAGACCTCTTTGCCTTTATTTATAAGAAGGATTTCGGAACATAATTTTTCCGCTGTTTCCATTTGATGTGTAGACAGCACTATTATTTTACCGGAATCCACAAAATTCAGAATCATTTCCTTGATAATCTGCTGGTTTATAGGATCATACCCGCTGAAAGGTTCGTCCAGAATCAGCAGCTTGGGTTCGTGAATTAAAGACGTAATAAACTGTACCTTCTGCTGATTTCCTTTTGAAAGTTCATCTATATTTTTGTTTTTATAATTAAGAATCTCCATTTTTTTAAGCCAGAAGTCTGCTGCTGCTGCTGCTTTCAACCTTGGAATATTCTTTAATTGTGCAAAGTATAAGATTATATCAATAACTTTACTTTTCTTATATAAACCTTTTTCTTCCGGTAAATAACCTATAATGTTAAAAAATTCATCTGTAACCGGCTTCGAATCAAAACTTATAGTGCCTGAGGTAGGTTTAATTATATTAAGTATTGTACGGATAGTTGTTGTTTTTCCCGCTCCATTAGGCCCTAGAATGCCGAATATCTTCCCTTCATCAATTCTAAAGGATAAATCATCAACTGCAACAACATTGTTGAATTCTTTGCGGAGATTTTGTACAACAAGCATCCGGGTCTCAAATTACTGATAATTCAAAGTTAAGAGTTTAGAATTTCTTATGGTAGCTAGAT
>JBLNGL010000706.1:0-3356 GCA_050264735.1 Ignavibacteria bacterium
CTTTATGCGATTATCATTAACAATAATTAAGTTCAAGTGTAAGTTCAAGCTCAAGATACTTGCACTTGAACTTGATCTTGAACTTCTCTACATAAATCCTAACTCCACTTTTGCCACTTCACTCATCATCTCTCTATCCCAAGGAGGATTCCAGACCAACTCTATCTTTACATCATTCACTTCCGGAATAGTTTTAATTTTGTATTCTACTTCCGGCGGAAGCGAGCCGGCAACCGGGCATGCTGGAGAAGTCAACGTCATTTTTATGTTAACGTTTGCATCATTATCAATCTTAATTTCGTAAATCAATCCCAGCTCAAAAATATCTACGGGGATTTCAGGATCATAGCATGTTTTTAAGGTTGCTATAATCTTTTCCTCAAGTTCTTGTTTATTTAACTCAGACATATATGTTTTATTCTGTGGATACAATCTTATTCTCTTCCTTTAAAGCAGAAATTAGAGTATGCCACGCCAGGCTTGCACATTTTACTCTTAAAGGGAATTCACGCACTCCGGCAAAAACCATTAGCTTTCCCAAATCTTCAACTGATTTAGATTCATCGGTTTTTCCAGTAATCAGGTTGTGGAATTTTCCGAATAGTTCCTCTGCCTGATCAATAGTTTTGCCCTTAATAAAAGAGCTCATTAAAGATGCAGATGCCTTTGAAATTGCACACCCTGATCCCTGGAAGGAAACATCTTCAATTTTGCCGTCTTTAAGAAACAGATAAATATCTATTTTGTCTCCGCATAAAGGATTATAGCCTTCACCGAAATGATTGGCGTTATTCATTTTCCTAAAATTACGCGGACTCTTATTATGGTCTAAAATAACCTGCTGATAGAGTTCTTTTAATTCCTGATTCATTTTCTGAAAACTTTAATAACTTTACTTATTCCCTCAGCCAAGACATCAACTTCCTCTTTTGTATTATACATTGCAAAAGAAGCACGGGTAGTAGCCGGGATATTAAATCTCTGCATTAACGGCTGAGTACAATGGTGTCCGGTTCTTACCGCAACTCCTTCAAAGTCTAAAAATGTTCCCATGTCATGAGGATGAATATCTTCAAACACAAACGAAAGAACGCTGCATTTATTTTTTGCTTTACCGAAAATTTTTATCCCGTTAAATTCCGAAACTGATTTTTCTGCATAGTCGAGCAATTCTTTTTCATGTTCGGCAATTGCATTAATTCCAATCTTTGATATATAGTCGACTGCTGCACCAAGTCCAACTGCATCTGCTATATTGGAAGTTCCCGCTTCAAACTTATAGGGCAGTTCATTGTATGTGGTCTTTTCAAAACTTACTTTTGAGATCATATCTCCGCCCCCCATAAATGGGGGCATTGATTCGAGCAGATTAAATTTGCCGTAAAGAATCCCGATACCGGTAGGGCCGTACATTTTATGCCCGGAGAAAGCAAAAAAATCGCAGTCAAGCTGCTGAACATCAATCGGTAAATGCTGGACTGCCTGTGCACCGTCAATAAAAACAGGAATATTATAAGAATGTGCAATATGAATAATTTTTTCGATTGGATTTACTGTTCCCAATGAATTTGAAACGTAAACGACAGAAACCAGTTTTGTCCTTTTTGTGATCAGTTTCTCAAATTCTTCCAGGATTAGTTCTCCGGAATCATTAACAGGGATGATTTTAATTTTTGCCTTCTTATCGGCAGCAATTAACTGCCAGGGAACAATATTGGAATGATGTTCCATTTGAGAGATGATTATTTCGTCCCCTTCATTGATAAAATTTCTCCCAAAAGAATAAGCCACAAGATTTATAGATTCTGTCGTACCTCTGGTAAAAATTATCTCTTGAGAGCTGGATGCATTAATAAATTTTTTAATCTTAATTCTCGCTTCTTCAAACGATTCTGTAGCTAAGCCGCTTAAATAATGTACCCCTCTGTGTACATTAGAATTTTGATGCAGATAATAATTGTTTAATGCTTCCAGCACCGCTTTTGGTTTCTGGGTGGTAGCTGCATTATCAAGGTAGCATAAATGCTTCCCGTGAACTTCAGTTGAAAGAATTGGGAAATCTTCTCTGATTTTATCAACATTAAAAGTTTTAATTTCTTTTTCGGAGTTCGGGATTTCTAATTTTGTACTCATTTCTGGAATTGCTTGTTGAATTTTTCGGTTAAAATTGATTCTGCATAATTTTTTATCGGCTCTAAGGGAATATTTTTTATTACATCGCTGGCAAATGCATGAATTAAAATTGCGCGTGCGTTTTCTTCACCTATTCCTCTTGATTTCAAATAAAACATGGAATCCATATCAAGCTGGCCGATGGTTGCTCCATGAGTGCATTTAACATCATCCGCGAAAATCTCCAGCTGAGGCTTTGTATTTACAAGCGCTTCTGCCGATAAAATTATGTTGTTATTTTCCTGGAATGCATTTGTTTTCTGGGCATCTTTTCTCACCATTACTTTCCCGTTAAATACACCTCTCGATTTATTATCCAGGATTCCTTTATAATGTTCATGACTGGTGCAATGCGGTTTTGCATGATCAATCATTGTGTGGGTATCATACAGCTGTTCACCTCCTGTAAGATATAAACCATTGAGGGTGCTTTCGCCTCCTTCACCATTGAAGCGGACATTCAAGTCATTGCGGGAAATATTTCCCCCAAAGGAAATTGAATGAGAAGAAAAATTACTGCTTCTCTCCTGCTCAACTTCAATTCTATGAATGTGAAAAGCTTTTTTGCTTTCTTCCTGCAGTTTAACATGAGAAACAATTGCATTCTCGCCGACTGAAATCTCGGATACGGAGTTTGTGAAATAAATTCCCTCATCCAGGGATACAAAATGCTCTAAAATCTTTACCTGGGAATTTTTCCCGAAAGAAAATAAATTCCTTGGCTGGGATAATATTTTTTCGCCGCTTGATGAAGCGATGAAAAGAATATGGATAGGATCCGCAACTATTTTACCATCCGGGATGTAAATAAACGCACCATCTTTAGTAAATGCCGTATTAAGACAAGTGAAAATGTGCCGGGTATAATCAGCATATTTATTAAAATATTTATTAACTGCAGGATGAGACGAATCGATAGCTTCGTCAAGGCTTGAAATTACCGCTCCTTGCGGAAAATTTTCAAGTTCCGATAAATCTGGAGCAAAAATTCCGTTTACAAAAACAGCTAAAAATCCCTTCAAGATATCAAATTTAAACTGATCTATCTTAGATTTTTCAATAGAATGATTTGCTGCTGGAGATTTAAAATAATGGTTAAGGAGAGGCGAAATATTGGTGTATTTCCACTCTTCATCTTTTATTGTCGGAAAGCTCAGTTCGGAGAATTTTAGAATAGCATCTTT
>JBLNGL010000707.1:0-4213 GCA_050264735.1 Ignavibacteria bacterium
GGAACACCGCTCCGCAATTGATAACCAGCCTGGAAAATCAGGTTATCTATTCTTTTATAAAAACCCGAAACGTTAAAGAAGCCTGTATAATCTTCATAAATTTGAACAGATGCATCATAATTTTCAGATCTTGCCGGTTTTAAAAGTGCGTTGTTTGCACGGATATAGTTTCCGTATATATCAATAGATGTAATAGGAGCATACTGTATATAATCAGGCCTGGTAAGTGTTTCAGTTCTCGCCAACCGAATCTTTAACCAGTCCACAGGAGTTACAATTAAATGAACTATAGGAAGCCAAAATTCATTCTCTCTGACATTGTTTAGTTTTGTATAATCAGGCGGCGGTGCATTACCAACAGTAGCCGTTCCTCTAAATCTTTGCCCATTATATTCCGAGTAATCTCTCTCATACCGAATTCCGGGGATAAGAGTAATAAAATCCCATGAAACCTCACTCATTATATAAGCAGCCTGGTAGCGCTCAACACCGTCATAATCGGTTCCCATTGATCCGGATGGATAATTAAGCCAGTTATCGGGATATTGAGCAGAAGTAGTTTTTAATGCCTCTGTAAATTGTCTCAGCACTCTTTCATCAATCATGAAGCCCAAATCATATTCACCATTAAGAAAGTGAGGGCTCGGCTCATCCAACAGAAACCGGTAAACAGGAAATGCAAAATAATTTCTAGCAATAGACGAATCATTCGGCCAATTCCAATCGTCCGGATACTTTTCAGCTAAATATCTGAGTGAAGCGACAATGGCAGGATTCTGATATGCAGTACCTCCATATTGAAGATTAGGCGAACCAAACTGCTGCTGATCATTCATTCTATCGAGCCAGCGTAATTTACCCCCGATTTTAATATATCCTTTAACATCTGAGCCGAAGCTGAAAGGAAGCTGCGTATTCAGCTGCAGAGAGGTTTCATTTTCTTTACGTGAAATGCTGTAAATAGATGTATTACTAAATCCAGTCAATGTATCATTTATATCAGCAAGCCCGGGAATTTCGCGAGGATCCATTCCGGGATAAACACCGCCGGTATTAAAAGGACTGCCATTTTCCTGGATAAAGTTCCATTCAAAGTTTTCGGGATTGTCTGTTAAAGATGATGTCCTTGAAACTAAAAAATCATACTTAATCCACTCAAAGTCCTGCTCTACACCTGCTGCACCTGTAAAAATTGAAGTTTCATCCTTTCTATTCTCCAGAGAATATATATGCCGGTTATCTAGTACATTCATCTGATTGATTCGATTAATAGATTCATTTTTCATTTTATTATAAAATGAATTAGCTGTAACCTTCCCCGAAGGTATTCTGTAATCCAATAGAATGCTTGCTCCGATTCTGCCCCGATCTACATCCTCGGCTCTTAAATTTATGTTTGTAGGTTCAACAACAATGTTGGGAGCAACATTAACCTGGCGATAATTACCCACAAATTTGTCGGCACTGCGATCATAATTATCCAAATTAAAGCTGGCAACTACTCCCAATCCATCCTCAAAAAAACGATTGCTTAAGTTGCCGTTGAAAGCATAATTCCCATAATACTCCTGGAGCTGATTATATCCGGCCTGAGCCGAGGCGAAAACGTGGAAACCGCTTGGAGCTTCCTTAAGCTTCAAATCCACGGTTCCTCCAAGGGCATCGGCATCCATATCAGGCGTATTAGCTTTTTTCACAATAATTCCATCAAGCATGTTTGAAGAAATGAGTGAAAGATCTACACTCCTGTCATCGCTTCCTGTTGAGGGAACACGTACGCCGTTAATTGTAATGGTATTATATTTCGGCTCCAAACCTCTTATTGAAATCTTATTAGCTTCTCCCCCCGAACGTTCGATAGAGACACCCGGCAGCCGGCCTATCGTTTCTGCCGCGTTAACATCCGGGAGTTCCTTAATTCTATCTTTAGAAACAATATTGGCAATTGTATTTGAAGAAAACTGCTGGTTGATTGCGGAAAGCTGTCCTTCGGCCTGAGCAGTTATTTCTACGGTTTCACCTTCCAAAGCAATCGGTTCCAAATGAAAGTCCAGTTTACTTGCTGCTCCTGCGGTAATCTCAACATTTAATGAAACAGGATTATACCCTATATATGAAACCACTACCGTATAACTTCCCACGGGAATATTCGGGATAGTATATTTTCCATTTGCATCTGAAGCAGCCCCAAGGCTGGTTCCCTTAAGAATTACATTCGCAGATGCAAGAGTTTCATTTGTATTTTTGTCAAATACCTGTCCCTTTACAGTACCTGATTGCGCAATTAAAAAGGACTGGGATACTAAAAGAAAAAATAGAAGGAAGGAATAACTAAACTTTATTTTCTTATTGTAAAAATTTTCAATCATATTCCTCCTGAAAAAATAATTTAATTAATATTTCTAAATATCGGGGAGTAGTATGGAAAAGGATTTATTTAAAAGTTGGATAAACATCAATAATGATTTAGTTTGAGATTTAATTACCATAACCGGGAATCAATGGTTCTAAAACACGCACAATTATAATATGCTTTTTCTTAAGAAACAAGATATTAAACAAAGAAACACTTTGAGGTTCAAGGTATAAGTAATCACTTTAAAAATAATTGGCGCCCAACAGAAAATATCCCCTTATTTCATAAATTAATTCTTCTTCCGGATTATTATTCAATTGATAACTAATGATTCGCATTAAGTTAAACTCAGAAGCTGAAACAATAATAATACCGTTTTAAATAGATACAGAGATTTATTACAATTGACTTAATTTCGGCATAATTTAAGACCATTTTTTTATCATTATAATAAAAAGTTATTGTAATAATAAAATCAACATAAAAAATATATTTTTTCCCAGACCCGTTTTAAAAAAGCAGAAAACAGATTTCATTTCTTACGTTAATCCTTATTAAGTTTGATAAAAATTTTTGTTCATGAATTAATAGAATCAATAGTAAGTCCTGCTCTTAACAGCTTTTTACTTATTTTTTAGATATAAAATTTAAAAATCTCGTTAACAGTTCGGATGATGATATACTGAAATTATATCCGCAATATCAAATTGATTACAGGTTCCAAATATTCAATGAATGGACCTGCTCTATGAAAACTTTTTATTCCAGACAGAAATTATTTTTATTATCTAACCGGGAACTTTTTTTTGACGTTCTTACTTATTTTCTTGAACTTGACTCAGTTTTGTTATGCAATTAACTAAAGATCTTGATGTATGGTAATTGCATTTCCATATTGTGCTTTTAGGGCCGTACTTATGATTTTCCTGTTTGTCCAATCCGCCCCAGTACCATCCGCCGTATTTATGATCAAGCAAAAAAGTTTTTATATAATTCCATTGGATGCAGAACTTTTCATAATACTTAAGTTTATCCTGAGGAAACAATTGATACATCAGCAAAAAGGAATTCAAAGCTTCTGCCTGGGACCACCATTCCTTGGTATCCCTTATAATTTCAGCTTTATTTTTATTTTCATAGTAATATCCTCCGTCGAATATTCCCCCATTCTCACCATCCCATCCGTTGTTCAATGCATGATCAACCATTGTTTTTGCAATTCGAAGAGTTGCCGAATCGTTTTTTATTCCCAATGCTTCTGATGCCTCCAGCATCAAATAAGCGGTTTCCACATCATGCCCGAATGATATATGATCAAATTCGTACTTGCCTTTGCCAGACGGCTTCCAATCCTGATCAAAAAATAAAACCATGTAGCCCTTCTTTGTCGTTATTATATCTCTTATAATATGAAGAATTGAATTAAGCCGTTCTTTCAGCAGGGAGTCAGGCCAGACAGAATAAAGTTCTGTAAAAGCCTCTATAATATGAATACTGCTGTTTTGGTCTTTCGGCGGAGTTCCGCCAAATCCTTCTTTAAAAGGTTCTCCTTCCCTATTCATAAACTGGAAGTAACCGCCATACTCGGGATCATAACTGTTTTTCTCCATCCATTGGAAAGTCTCCTGTGCAAGTTCAAGGGCATCTTTGTTCCCGGAAGCCTTATAGAATGCTGCAAGTCCGTAAACTGCAAAAGCATTTCCATACGCTCTTTTAATTATCCCGCCGTTTTCTTCAAAAGGTTTTCCTTCACGGTTTACCAGATCATAAAAACCTCCGTACTGCTTGTCCCACATTTTATCACTGAGAAACTTATAACCGTGTTCGGCAATTTTAATCAGATCATCCCTGTTCTTA
>JBLNGL010000708.1:0-9380 GCA_050264735.1 Ignavibacteria bacterium
TTAAAGAAGGAGATAAAGTTACAGTTAAGCTTATAAAGATTGAGAACGGAAAATTTTCCTTAAGCAGAAAAGAATTATTAAAAGAAGATGGAGAGCGGATAAAGTCCGCCGTCTGAAAAATTCTGGTTATCAGGTAGATATTTTATAATTTTATTTAAGACGGAACTTCCGGTGGAAGGTTCTGCGGAATTTATATGGCAGCACAGATAAATTTCTTCATTTTATTTTATTTTAATTATTATTTCATGCCTGAGAATAACTCTGTGCATTTCCTTCATGAAATTTCATTCGTAAAAATTTTTTCAAAGAAATTGTGTATTTCAACTAAAAAGTTTTTCCTTTATGACAAAAGAAATTATTATCAACGCATCTACTACTCAGACACGAGTCGCTATTACCGAAGACGGAAATTTAGTAGACTTCTTTGTAGACTATCCTGAAAACAGGAGGATGGTCGGAGACATATACCTGGGGAAAGTAGCACGGGTTCTGCCCGGTATTAAAGCCGCATTTATCGATATAGGCATGAAGCATGACGCCTTCCTGCACTTTTCGGACATCGGGGAATCCACTCAGCAGCTCCAGGAAATGATAGGAGATGAAGATTCGGATCTGGATGATGAATCTGATGAAGAAGACTCTTCGTCCTCAATTAATTCAATTACTTCCTCACCGTCTTCTGGTGTGAAACATGAGCAGTCCTCTGAAAACCCGGAGCAGCTTCTAAAAACAGCTAAGCCGGAAATGGAAAATCCTATTATCTACAGATTAAAAAAAGATCAGGAAATTCTTGTTCAGATAACTAAGGAACCGGTAAATAACAAAGGTGTTCGGGTAAGCTCATCGATTTCGCTCCCAGGGCGGTTCTGTGTTCTCCTTCCTTTCGACGGAAAAATCGGAGTTTCGAAAAAGATATCTGATTTCCGTGAAAGAAAACGTCTTAGATATGTGGCGAGGACTATACTCCCTAAAAATTTCGGATTGATAATCAGAACAGTTGCCAGGAATCAGACTGAGGAAGCACTAAAAGAGGATATGAATAATCTGATTAAAACCTGGGAAGAAATACAATCAACAATTAAAAACGAAAAACCTCCTTCGCTTATCTACCAGGATTTAAATACTACGTCCAGCGTAATCCGGGATCTCTTCACTCCTGATGTTTCCAAAGTGTTTGTCGACTCTAGGAAAGTATTTAAGCAAATAAAAAGTTATGTGCAGATTATTCATCCTGAATTAGTCGATAAAGTAGAACTCTTCCGTTCAGGGACTTCAATATTCGACTCCTTCAAGATTGAAGAGCAGATAAAAACTTTAATGGGAAGGAAAGTTCCGTTATTCAGCGGCGGATATTTAATAATTGAGCATACCGAGGCGATGGTTGTCATTGATGTAAACAGCGGAAGATATGCAAAAAGCAAGGAACAGGAGCTCAATTCGCTCAGAACAGACCTCGAAGCGTCGAGGGAGATTGCAAGGCAGATGAGGCTGAGGGATATCGGCGGAATAATTGTGGTTGATTTTATAGACCTTGAAGAAGAAAAAAATAGGAAGAAAGTTTATGATGAATTAAGAAAAGAATTCAGGAAAGACAGGGCAAAAGTTTCCGTCCTCCCGATGTCTGATTTCGGGCTTGTTCAAATAACAAGGCAGAGAATAAGACAGAATATTATGCAGGCCATGAAGGAAGTCTGTCCTTACTGTCTCGGCACCGGGCTTCTTACAAAACATTCGCACCAGATTTATGATTTTGAGGAATGGCTGAAAAAATTTAGAAGGAATTCAAAAGAAAAATCGATAATTATCCGCTGTCATCCGGCTTTTGCTGAAAAGCTGAGGGAGGGAAGAATTAAAACAATTACGAAATTTCAATTTAAATACTTTATCAGGATAAAACTTGAAGAGGATCCTAGTGTTCCGCTTGGACAGTTCAAGGCATATATAAAAAGAAACAATAAAGAAATCACGGAAGATTACAAATAGCAAAAATGAAAAAAACTAAACTATACCCGGTTCACGAAAAACTGAATGCAAAAATAGTTGAGTTTGCAGGCTATTTGATGCCTGTTCATTATTCATCAATTATTGCCGAACATAAAGCGGTGAGAAACTCAGTCGGAGTCTTCGATGTCTCTCATATGGGAGAAATATTTATTAAAGGAAATAATGCGCTGGAGCTCGTGCAATATATAACAGTGAACGATGCTTTAAAATTATTCCCCGGCAGAGTTCAATATTCAGCTATGTGCTACGAGAACGGTGGAATTGTCGACGACCTGCTTGTCTACAAAATATCGGATGATGAATTTATGCTCGTAGTCAATGCCTCTAATATTGAAAAAGATTATGAATGGATTAAACGAAATAACAAATTTAACGCAGTAATAGAGAACCGGAGCGATGAATTTTCTCTGATTGCAGTTCAGGGTCCGAATTCGAAAAAAGTTGTTGAAGAAATCTCCGGCGGACCTGTGGAGTTTGAATATTATCATTTCGGCCACCGCAGTATTTACGGAATTGAAATGATTGTTTCGAGAACCGGCTATACCGGCGAACTCGGATATGAACTTTATTTTAGAGGCGATGAAAAAACCGCAGAGAAAATATGGAATGCTGTTTTTGATGCAGGCAGAAAATATAACTTACTGCCTGTAGGATTGGCTGCAAGAGACTCTTTAAGGCTTGAAATGGGATTCTGCCTTTATGGAAATGATATCGATCAGACGACAAATCCTCTGGAAGCCGGCTTGGAATGGATAACAAAGCTGAACAAAAAGGATTTCATAGGAAAAGATTCGTTGCTCAAATTTAAAACTAATGGATTTAAAAGAAAATTGGTGGGAATGAAAACTGAAGAAAAGGCATTTCCGAGACATGGCTACGACTTAACTCATAGCGGGAAAAAAATCGGAACTATAACCAGCGGAACTGTAAGTCCGATACTTGGAAAACCGATTGCATTAGGTTATGTTCAGCAGGAATATTCTGCTCCGGGCTCAAAGGTTAATTTTAATATTAGAGGAAAAGATATTCCTGCCGAAGTAGTAAAAATTCCTTTTGTAAGCAGAAATTAATTACTTAAAATAGAAAGAAAATTTTAATAAATTTGTGAACAACGATTTAATCCTGAGATTGCAATTATGAAGATCAATGTGCTTTTCAACCATAATAATGCGGATGAATTATATTTTACCAAAAAAACAACTGTAGTAATAGATGTTCTTAGAGCATCCAGCACGGTTGTAAATGCCATTCAAAACGACGCGAAGGAAATCATACCCGTAACTACTGTTGAGTTCGCTGTGAAAGTTTCCGGGGGTATGTTCGGCGGACAGACTTTAGTGGGGGGTGAAAGAAATACCAGGAAAGTTGAAGGATTTGCATTGGGAAATTCGCCGCTGGAATATGTACGCGATATTGTAGCCGGAAAAACAATAATCCTTTATACTACAAACGGCTCAAAGGCAATAGTGAAAGCAAAATTTTCTGAAAATTTGTTTGTCTGCTCCTTCCTGAATCTTGCGGCAATTGTAAATCATTTAAATGAATTGAACAAAGATTTTGAAATACTTTGTGCGGGGAAAGCAAATACATTTTCTTTGGAGGATACGGTTTGCGCAGGAAAACTTATTTCCGAACTGGAAAAAATCCGGGAAGACCTGGAATTAACCGATTCCGCACGCGGAAGCATTGCAATGAATAAGGTATTCGGGAAAAATATTCTAAAGATGCTCAAGGAAAGCGATCACGGGAAGGTATTGATTGAAAACGGATTTGAAGATGATCTTAAGTTCTGCAGCAAATTGAACTACTCTCACATAATTCCTTATTTTGCAGGAAATGTCATCAAGTTTTATGAAAAGCTTGTGCCCCAAAGCGGAGCGGAGATAGTCGCCAGCTAATTTCTCTATTAAAATGTCTCTAAAAAAAAAGAAAAAAGAAAACCGCCTTACTACGAATCATAATTCTTCCCAAAACTATATCCCGGTTGAAAAGAAAAAAAGAATTTTAGGACTGCTGCTTATGGTTCTGGCAGTGCTGATATTCTTAAGCATTATATCTTATAACGCCTTCGATGATGCTAATTTAACCGATTTCTTCAGTGTCTTCGGCTCCGATAACGAAATTATAAAAAAAGCTGATTCTACAAGGAACTGGCTGGGTCTTTTTGGAGCCTATGTTTCTAACTTTTTTATTATACGCACTCTCGGATATTTTTCAATTGTACTCCCCGTAGTTCTTTTCTGTATTGGAATATTTTTTTTCAAAAGATTCAGATTTCGAACATTGCTTTATGCCTCGAATTCATTTCTTCTTATCGGGATAATTCTTGCAGCTTTTTTTGGTGTCCTGAGAAGTTACAGCGGAATATTAAGCAGCCATTATGAGCTTTCCGGCAATATAGGCGACTATCTCGGCGAAGCTTTAAAAAGGCTTTTATGAGGAGTAGGCAGCATAATTTTTTTATCCGCTGCCGCTCTTATATTCCTGGTTGTAGTTTTTGACATAAAAATCGAGAATATTTTTTCTTTCTTTAAAAGAATTTTTACCCGCGAAAAAGTCTCCGCAGATAAACAAATGACAGCCATGCCTGCATATTCCAATCTGGACAAAATTAAAAAGTTATCGGAGGAGAAGAAAAAAAACCGCACAAAATCCCGTATAGAACCGGGCTTGAAAGAAAATGCTGATGAGGAAATTGAAAATGAAGGGGAGATTATCGAACCTTCAACTGAAGAGACCACGATAAGAATTGTAAGGAAAAATGATTTGCCGTTTACCCACGAAACAAATGTAATCCAGAAAGAAGAAGAGAAAAAAGTCGATCTGGAAAAAACCGGGGAAATTCCGGATCGGGATTCGGAAAGAGAATATGAAGCTGAGCTTCCGAACCAATGGGAAGAAAAAATAAATTATAAGTTCCCCAGCCTTGATCTGCTTGAACCTATTGCCCAGGAAGATTTTAAAGTGGCTGAAGAGGAGCTTAAGAGAAATGCCGAGCTTCTTACCGAAAAGCTGAAATTATTCGCTATTGAAATTCAGGATATCACCGTAACACCCGGACCTGTAGTTACTTTATATGAAATAGTTCCAGCCCCTGGAGTTAAAATAAGCCGCATTGTAAGCCTTGAACATGATATTGCCCTGGCTCTTGCCGCACGCGGAATAAGAATTATAGCACCCATTCCGGGGAAAAGCGCAATCGGTGTAGAAATACCGAATGCGGAAGCTTCGATTGTTAATGCAAGATCGGTTCTGGGAAAGATTTCCGAATCGAAATTTGAACTGCCGGTTTCATTCGGCAAAACAATAAACGGGGATGTATATACTGCCGATTTATCCAAAATGCCTCATCTTCTCATTGCAGGCTCAACAGGCTCCGGGAAGAGTGTGGGAATAAATATGATCATTGCAAGTCTTCTCTATTCCAAGCATCCCTCGGATGTAAAATTAATAATGATTGATCCGAAAAAAATTGAGCTTTCTTTTTACAACAAGCTGCGGAGGCATTATCTGGCAGTTTCACCGGATTTAGATGAAGAAATAATTACAGCTCCGCAGAACGCAGTTTTGTTATTGAAGTCTGTTGAGTTTGAGATGGAGAAACGTTATGATAAGCTTGCTAAAGCTGGTGTAAGGAATATTGTCGACTACAACAAAAAGGTCAGCGATCCTTCAAAAAGACCTAAGGACACTGAAGAAGTCAAGCATCATCCGATTCCTTATCTCATTATTATCATTGATGAGCTTGCCGATTTAATGATAACTGCCGGGAAAGAAGTTGAGGAACCTATTGCACGACTTGCGCAGCTAGCCAGGGCTGTGGGAATTCACCTGGTGCTGGCAACGCAAAGACCGTCAGTAAATGTAATTACCGGGGTAATAAAAGCGAATTTCAGTGCAAGGATTGCTTACCAGGTAGCAACAAAAATTGATTCACGCACTATACTGGATATGAACGGCGCAGAGTCGCTTCTCGGCAAAGGCGACATGCTTTTCCTTCCCACAGGCTCTCCGAAACCTACGCGTATTCAAAATGCATTTATCTCAACCGAGGAAGTTGAAAAATTAACTAACTACATCTACGCCCAGCCTGCATTTTCAAAACCCTACTTCCTTCCCTCAATTTATGAAAAGAAAAAAGAATCGAGGGGAGGATTTTTAGCTGACCTGGATCCTATGTTTGAGGATGCGGCGAGAGTTATTGTCCGGCATCAGCAGGGCTCGGTTTCTTTGCTGCAGAGGAGATTAAAGCTCGGATATTCAAGAGCAGCCCGGATAGTCGATCAGCTTGAGGAAGCCGGCATTGTTGGTCCGAATGACGGCAGTAAAGCCCGTGCTGTAATTGTTGAAAACGAAGAGCAGCTGGAAACAATTCTTAGATCACTTTGATTTATAGAATTCTCTGACCATCCAGGGACCATAAAAAAGGGTACCTGCTAAGCGACCATGATTTGTAATTTTCTTTTTATTTGAACCACCAATCTTAATAATATATAAATCCGCATTCCCCAGCTGGCCTGAAACGAAAGCTACTAGATTTCCAGTCGGAGACCAAACACCGGCCGAACAATTTCCTTCCGATGTTTTGGACAGATATGTTTTAAGAAATTATTCACTAACTTTTGCATTTTTCAAAAATCCATCCTTCTGACTTCTTCCACTTTTTAATATAGCAAAAAAGTTGTTAAACTATGCAAGAAATAAATAACAGCCTTAATTTGTTAACAGCAAACCTTATTGCATTTTAAAGAAGAGATTGAAACCTTATTAGAATGATTAAACCTTAGTAACCTAACAAAGTAGTCATAAAACCTTATTACCTGTTATTCTTTGTATAAACACGAAGGGAAATATAATTTACAATTATAATGGACTTTGAGTTTTCGCAATATGGGTTAATACATTTGATAAGGTAATAAGGCTAGTTTCCCGATGTAAGTTTTGTTACTAAGGTTAAGACATTGGAAAGGTTTTTGGATCAAGTTTTTTTCATGACTTTTAGTAATCAGGCCTTTTATTGATTTTTGGAGCCATTGAGTATGAATTCAAAAGATGCCAACCATAAACTTAATCAGAATTAGACTAATTGGCAGAATTCAGGAAAAAACAAAATAAAACTTAAAAATCCACTCATTACCTTTGCATTTTTCAAAATCTATTCTGATTTTCCCCCTGTAAATTTAAATTCAATCTTGTATTTTGTTCCCGGCCCTTGTTTAAATTATTAATCCGAAAATCTTAAAATTAGCTCCGAATACGTTCAGGACAGTTTTTTAATTGTGTACCCTCAATTAAAATCAAAATAATAAAAATGAGGCTGTTATGATTAAGAAAATGGAACCTAGCTGCTACCTAACAATTTTTCGGATTATCTCAATTGTTGTTTCAATATATCTTATAACGACTCTTTAATTTTTTTGTCCCGTCTGTTTAAAGTAACGGACAACGGACAGCTTTAAAAATAATTTTTAATAAGGATTGCTGTCTATTAAAAGATCTGCAGAAGAGTATTTGTTTTATTTTAAATCACGTGTGAGCAGGCAATTTTTCTTTATCATATCGTTCTGAAATTGGAAGATATTTTAAAGATTTTGCTCTCCCTAAATCATTTATACATAATCAATTATAATCCTTTTTCCAAAGAGGAGCCTGTGTGAACGCTTCACCGGATAACCAAATAATCTGGCCTTTGCTGGCTTACGGACTGGCTGTAATTCTTCTAGTTTGTATAATGATCGGTTTATCTTATTTGCTTGGGCAGCGTCATGATGAAAAAGTAACCGGCGAACAGTTCGAATCGGGAATGGTAACTACAGGCAGTGCGAGAGTAAGGTTTTCCGCTCATTTTTATCTAGTTGCAATGTTTTTTGTAATCTTCGATCTCGAGGCTGCTTTTTTAATTGCTTGGTCCGTTGCATTTAACGAATTAGGATGGGAAGGCTATACAGCCGCTGCAGTTTTTATTTTTATTCTTATAGTGGTTCTAATCTATGAATGGCGAATCGGTGCGCTGGATTTCGGTCTTAGCGGTAAAAAGATTTTAAAGGCAAGAAAAAAATATAAAATGGATTCAAATGCAATTTAGAATCCGGTTCTGAGATATTTTTATAATAAAATAAAAAATTTAATTTTTATATGAAATGGTGGACGAGTAAAACCGATAATCATGCAGGAAGCATGCAGGGGACAAGCTCTATGGAGGAAGCAGTTCAGCAGAGCATTATTCTAACAAAGCTTCAGGATCTGCTGGCATGGGGAAGAAAAAATTCAATATGGCCTTTTAACTTCGGATTATCCTGCTGTTACGTTGAGATGGCAACAAGTCTGACCAGCAAATATGATATTTCAAGATTCGGTGCCGAAGTAATAAGAGGTACTCCCCGGGAAGCGGATTTAATGATTATTGCAGGAACCGTCTTCATTAAAATGGCTCCTATTATTAAACGGCTTTACCAGCAGATGATGGAGCCTAGGTGGGTTATTTCAATGGGATCATGCGCCAATTCCGGAGGTATGTATGATATTTATTCGGTTGTCCAGGGAGTAGATAAATTTATGCCCGTTGATCTTTATGTCCCCGGATGTCCTCCCAGACCCGATGCATTTATGGAAGGACTTCTTTTGCTGGTTGATGCCGTAGGAAAAGAAAAAAGACCATTAAGCTGGGCAATCGGTCCGCAGGGTGTAATTAAACCTGAACGCCCTTCTATGAGAGATCTTAAAAGAGAAGAAAGAAAAAAGACAACAAGATTAACACCGAATACTGAAATTTGATCATCCGGATTTTTCTTTATAAAATCCAATGAGTTGAAAAGATATTTAAATTATAAATCGCTCTATGCAGACTTCCAATATCGTTGATGAACTAAAATTAAAATTCGGGGAATCGGAACTTTTTGTTAAGCCTTCCGCTGACGGTATACCAACTGTTTGGGTTCCTAAGGAAAAAATAATTGAAATACTCAGATTCTGTAAGAACAATATTCATAATCCTTATAAAATGCTTTATGATATAACAGCGATTGATGAACGATCGAGAGCAGATAGAGCAGCCCAGCCTGAAAGTGATTTTACAGTTGTTTATCACTTTTTTTCCTTCGGAAGGAACGAATATTTAAGAATTAAAACCGCTCTGAAAGAACAATCATTATTCCTCCCAAGCATCACAGGCTTATGGTTAAATGCAGACTGGTACGAACGGGAAATTTATGATATGTTCGGTGTTGAATTTAAAAACCATCCGCACTTAAGAAGAATTTTGATGCCGCCAACCTGGATCGGATATCCATTAAGGAAGGAACACCCTGCAAGAGCAACGGAAATGGGACCATTTCAGATGCCCGACGATAAATGGGAAGAGGAAGAGGCATCGCTTC
>JBLNGL010000709.1:0-2667 GCA_050264735.1 Ignavibacteria bacterium
AGTCAAATTGCTTATGTAAAAAATATAGATCTGTTTCTTTCAACAAGCACTAACAACGATGTATTCATATTAGATTTGAAAGATATTGAGATTGATAAAAAAACATTTAACATACCTAACGCAAACCCTCCGGTTTTTCAGGGAAAGGTTTCTAAGAGCAACGGTAATGATATTCAGCCCGTTTATTCTCCTGACGGAAAATATATTGCATTTGTTTCATTGAAAAGAGCAGGATTTGAATCTGATAAACATGACATAGTTTTATACGACAGAAAAACTGAGGCTTTGCAATTGTTGACTGATAATCTTGATATTTCCGTTGATCAGATAATTTGGACACCTGATTCAAAACATATTTATTTTACTGCAGATTTAGAGATAAATAAACCGGTATTTAAAATTGATATAAGCACCGTAAAAGCTGAAACACTCCTGAAGGATTATGTTAATTCAGATTTATCAGTATCAAAGGACGGGGAAAAAATTTTCTTTAAGCAGAAGCGTTCAAACCAACCGCATGAAATTTTTTGCATGAATAATGACGGAGGCGGTATCAAGCAAATTACCTATTTAAATAATGAAAGAATATCTAATATTGAAATGAATCCTGTTGAAACCTTCTGGTCGGATGGAGCAGAAGGAGCTAAGGTGCAGTCAATTCTTGTAAAACCTCCTTTTTTTGATCCAAAGAAAAAATACCCGATGATTTTTTTAATACACGGAGGTCCCCAGGGAAATTGGAATGATGAATTTCATTACAGGTGGAACCTGCAGCTTTTTGCATCGGAAGGATACGTCGTGGTTGCACCGAATCCGCGCGGCAGCACAGGGTACGGACAAAAATTCACTGATGAAATTTCTCAAGATTGGGGAGGAAAAGTTTTTACGGATCTTATGAATGCATATGATTATGCTGTAGACAATTTCAATTTTATTGATAAGAATAATACTTTTGCTGCAGGGGCGTCTTACGGCGGATATATGATCGATTGGATTGAAGGGCATACGGATCGCTTTAATGCGCTGGTAAGTCATGACGGTGTATTTAATATCGAAAGCAGCTACGGCACCACCGAGGAGCTATGGTTCCCGGAATGGGAATTCGGCGGAACTCCGTGGGAAAGCCGTGAAATTTATGAAAAATGGTCGCCGCACAGGTATATTCAAAATGCAAAGACTCCTATGCTTGTTATTCACAGCGCAAATGATTTTCGGGTTGCCGAAGAACAAGGCTTTCAATTGTTTACATCACTTCAAAGACTTGGGATTGAAAGCAAGTTCCTATATTTTCCGGATGAGACGCATTTTGTAACTAAGCCGCAAAATTCAAGGCTTTGGTGGAATACAATTTTTGATTGGTTTAATGAACATAAAAAAACGGAGATGCAATGAACGATAAAGAATTATTCGAGTCTTCCGATTCCATATTTGATGATACAATTAGAAACGGTGAAGAAACAGATCCTCTAGGCAGAGTATCTGAATATGAAACTGAACAAAAGATTCATTTTGTTGAAGAAAATCTTTGGACCAAACTGCAGAGATCAGGGAAGAAAATTTCATTTGCAAAAGACATTTTAGCTTTGTTTAACTATATGAAAGATCCCGTTGTATCCTGGCATAGAAAAGCAATTGTGGTTGCAGCATTAATTTATTTTATAGTTCCGATTGATGCTGTCCCCGATATCTCTCCTTTGATTGGTTACCTTGATGATCTAGGAGTTATTGCCGCATTACTGAAGTTTCTGGGGAGCGAAATTCTGCCCTATTATAAACCAGAATACCGCTCTTAAACCTAAGACTGCATTTAATGAATTTTAAAGTAAATAAGAGTGAAATACTTTTCAGGGGAAAAGTTTTCGATGTTCAGATCGATGAGATTGAATATAAAAGCGGCAACTTGGGAATAAGGGAAGTTGCTGTTCATCCCGGGGGTGCGGTAGTCGTGCCGTTTACAAAAGCATCTAATATTGTTATGATCACTCAGTTCCGGTATCCACTTCAAAAAGTTTTATTTGAGCTTCCTGCCGGGAAATTAGAAAAAGGAGAAGATCCGTTCGATTGTGCCGTGAGGGAATTGGAAGAAGAAACAGGATACAAAACAAAAAAATAATAAAACTCGGTTCAATCTTTACAACTCCGGGATTTTGTACGGAAGAGCTGCACATTTATTTAGCCCAAGAATTGATTCATGGGGAGCACAACAGGGAAGAGGGGGAATTCGGTATGGAAGTTTTTGAATTTCCATTTGAAGAAGCAGAAAAGAAAATTATAAATGGAGAGATTAAAGATTCCAAGACAATCTGCGGAATCTATCTTGCAAAAAAATTTTTGAATGTATCTTAAAGAAATTTAATCTGCTATTATGCTTAAAAGTCTTCAAGTAAAAGATTATGCTTTAATTGAAAATATTTCCATTGAATTCGGAAAAGGGTTGAACATAATTACCGGTGAAACCGGCGCCGGTAAATCGATATTGGTTGATGCAATGAGTCTTTTGCTGGGTGACCGCGCGGATGTGGATGCAGTAAGGAAAGGTGCATCCAAATCGGTTGTTGAAGGGATATTTGAAACGGACTTCCATTCTAAAGCTGCTTTTACTGAAAAAGTAAAAAAAATTCTTGAAGAAAATGAAATTGAGCTGCTGCCTGATCTTATAATCCGGAG
>JBLNGL010000710.1:0-6266 GCA_050264735.1 Ignavibacteria bacterium
ACCCGGCCTCACGCAGTGTTTGTGCGGCAGTATTTCCGGCTGCACCTGCGCCGATTATAATAAAGCTTCTATAGTCTACCTTTAAATCTTTAGCCGCCATTTTAGGCGTGCGGCCTGCTTCAAGCTTATCAGGAAGAATTACCTTAACTGAATCTCCTTCAATCACTGTTTCATACGAGGGGAGCGAATCCAACGCAGGCGGCTCAATCATATCTCCTGTTAATGCATTGAAGCATGCATGGTGCCATGGACAAACTATAGTTGCACCGCATAACACTCCTTCTTCCAGCGGTGCGCCGTAATGAGTACAATTCGGAGCAAGCGCATAGAATTTATCTTTAATTTTTACTAGAAGAATTTTATTTTCTTCATCAACAGGGATTGTTTTCATATCCCCGTTTTTTAAATCATTAATGCCTGCAATTGTTATTTTTTTCATACTGAAATCCTAAAAAAATTTATAAAATTTTTGATTTAAATTAGGAGAATTACTGTTTTGATGATTTACAATATTTATCAGCTCCAGGGCATTTTTTGCAGCATAAGCATTCTGGTCATTATCAAAATAACAATAAATTTCTTTCAGTTTATTTTTCCATGAAATGAACAAGTCTGCCCAGACTGAAAGCGTTTTCTGATCATAGTCTCCCTGGTACTTATTTCCCGGGCCATGAAGTCTTACATAAGCAAAATCTGCAGTAATTTCCTTAGGTGAAAGCACTCCTCCTAATTCATAAATGCAGAATGCAGCATTTTTCTTTTTTAAAAGATCATATACCTCCGGGTTCCACCAGGAGGAATTACGGAATTCAAAAGTAACTTTTAACTGCTTAGGGAGTGCTTTAATAAATTCAGAAAACCTCTCAATATTAAGCTCCCAGCCCGGCGGAAGCTGGAATAGAACAGGGCCGGCTTTTTTCCCCAATCCTTTTACATTGCCGAGAAAATCCTTTAATGTTTCTTCCGGATCATTTAATTTCTTCATATGAGTTATATACCGGCTTCCCTTAACTGAAAAAATAAAATCGGCGGGTACGGAAGTTTTCCATTTTTTAAAAACCTCTTTGGAAGGCAGCCTGTAGAAAGAATTATTCAGCTCAACGGTTTTAAATTTTTTTACATAAAAATTCAGCCAATCTTTTTGAGGTATATCTTCGGGATAGAACCAGCCGCGCCAGTGCTTATAATTCCAGCCGGAGGTGCCGATATGAATTTCCATAACTCGGAATTTATTCAATAATTTTAATTAAATCTTCAATAAAGATATTCCACTATTGAGATTAAAATTATGACCAGCGATAAAATTTCCCTTAAAGCACTTTTAATATTAAATAAACCTTTATTCCTTGCTATACAACATTTTAAATGGATCTAAAGCATTAGTTTTGTTGTAATTCTTGACACTTATTGCTAACAACAGTAATTTGTTATCCGAGGATTTGAGGCCTTTCTTAAAAAACAAATAGTTCAAAAAATTCAAACCAATGGCAATCACTGATAGGTATACTTTAATCAATACCTCAATATTAAATTAACAAAAATAAATTAGGAGCATTTTATGAAAAAAACTCTTCTATTAACAGTTATTGCTTTTTTTATTATATCAAGTCAGGGACTTAGCCAATTCCGGTTAAAGCTTGGACCCAATACAGGAATGAATTTTAATATTGCAACCGGTTCGGATGTCGAAGAAACCGCAAACGGATTTGGATTTTTCCTCGGCGGTACAGTGGATATGGAATTTACACCGACTATCGGTTTAATAGCCAATATGCAGTTTTATGACAATAGGAGCGTTTCCTCGTCAAGTGAAGGCACGGTACAGGGTATCAGCTATACTATTGACGCCTCAACAAGCTTAGCATATTTCATGATTGAACCGCTGTTCAAAATGTCATTGCCCGGAAGCGGTTTTTATTTCGTCGGCGGGCCCTGCGTAGGTTTTAATATTGAAGGATCGATTGAAGCAAATCTAAGTTCCGAAAATGATCAGGTAACTTTTCAAGACGGCTCAACTAAACAAAAACAAACTTTAAGAAATACTTTAACAAGATTTGAACTGAAAATCGGAAGCGGCTACGATTTTGTATTGAGCCCTCTCGTAACATTGGCACCGCAGCTGACTTTCGGATATGGTATAACCAAGGTCGTTGAAAATGTTGAATCAAGAGTTTTAACAATTCAGCTCCAAGCCGCTGTTAAATTTGCATTAATTTGAGCTGCTTCGCTTATCAAGGATTGAATTTTATGAAAAAGTTTATAATAATTACATCAGGCCGGAAAGGCATTTAATCTCAGCACTGTTTTATATAACGTAAACGAACGGCAATATCTTATAAAGCTTCATCAAATTGGTGAGGCTTTTTAATATCTGACCTCCCTCGCAAATTCCCATTTTTTTTCAGATTGTTATTGAAATCTCTTTTACTAATATTTAGGATATATTTACAATAAAAATTAAAATTTGCATGACTCACCGCCTGCTGCTGATTTTCTTCATTTCATTGTATTGCAGTTCATTTACCCAAATAAAAAAAGAGAATGTTATTGCAAAAGGAAAAACCCTTTATCTGTCAAATACGGTTGTAGTAAAGCTTAAAAGCACTCCGGATGAGAATCTTTTGAAATCCGGGATAATTCCCGGCAAGCTGAATACTGTAATGAGCAGTCTTAACGTTTATAAATCCGGGGCAATGTTCCGTTTAAAATCAAAGGAGCAAACAGGATTAAGTAATATTATTATCATTAATTATGCTGATGATAAAGATCCCGCTGAGGTTTCCGCAAAACTCGGAAAGCTTGATGAAGTTGAATGGGCGGAACCGAATTATTTATATAAAATTGAAGCTTACAGACCTAATGACCCTTCCTATTCAGAGCAGTACAGCCTTGCAAAAATTAAAGCAGCTGAAGCTTGGGAAATTTCCAAAGGCGATACAAATATTATTATTGGTATTGTAGATACGGGCATAGACTGGGATCATCCGGATCTTGCAGCGAATATACGGATTAATCGAGGTGAAATTCCAAACAACGGATCAGATGACGATAATAATGGTTATATAGATGATTACAGGGGCTGGGACTTCGGCGGTTTGGACGGTACACCAGATAATAATCCTATGGAAGACAATCCTTACCATGGAACACACGTTGCAGGCATTGCTTCCGCTGTAAGCAATAATGGGGTGGGAATTGCATCAATCGGATTTCAAAGCAAACTTATGGCAGTAAAAGCTGTTCGGGATGATTTAAAAGATTCAAACGATGATCCGCTTATTGCATATGGTTATGAAGGAATAATATATGCTGCTGAGAACGGTGCAAAAATTATTAATTGCAGCTGGGGCGGCGAGGGATATTCCAGGCTGGGACAGGATGTAATAAACTTTGCCCTTTCAAAAGGAGCCTTGGTTGTTGCCGCTGCCGGAAATGAACAGAGTTCTGTTCCAGCTTACCCTGCATCGTATGACGGTGTTTTGTCTGTAGCATGGACAGATCAGGATGACAGGAAATCCTTCTCCAATTACGGTTCCGGGATCGATGTAACTGCTCCCGGAAGCTCTATCTATTCTACCTGGATGAATAATAGATACAGCTTGCTTTCAGGCACTTCCATGTCTTCTCCATTGGCGGCAGGACTGGCAGCCCTGGTAGCTGCAAAATTCCCTGGTTACTCTCCGCTTCAGATAGGAGAGCAGGTAAGAGTAACATGCGATGATATTTATGATCAGAATCCCGTTTATGAATACCAGCTGGGGAAAGGAAGAATAAATGCATTCAATACGTTAAATAATTTAAATGCGGTCTCGGTTAGAGCTGTAGATATAACCTTCTCGGATGAAGCTCCGGGCGGAAACGGCGATAATATATTTCTGCCGGGAGAAACAATTTCCATTGCGGTAAAATTCAGAAATTATCTGAACACGGTTTCAAGTCTTAATATAACATTGGAAAGCAGGAATCCTAATGCAGCCGTTCAGAACGGCAGCTTTTATGCCGGTTCAATTGCTGGCTCCGATTCATTTGAAACCTCATCTAAATTTACGGTCGCACTCGGGAGTTCGCTTTCCCCGAACAGCACTATAACACTTTATTTAAAATATGCAGACGGTGAGTACGATGATTTTCAAACAATTACAACTTTTGCCAATCCGACTTTTGCTACGCAGAAGGGAAATAATGTTACAATGACAATTACCGGCAAGGGAACTTTAGGATTTAATGATTATCCGAATAATCATCAGGGGGAGGGATTCAGATATCTTAACAGTCAAAACCTTCTATTCGAAGGCGCGCTGATGATTGCATCTTCCGCTTCAAGAGTTTCGGATGCGGCAAGAGGCAGCAGCACTGAAAGCGGGCAGAATGCTGATTTTGAGCCGGTTCAGCCATTTAAAATTATTTTCGAGGGGAATGATTCAATGCAAGGTTATGCAGAATTTAATGATGACGGAGCCGGTTCAGGAAAATTCGGGATAGATATACTCTTGGATTCTTATACATTTTCAGATTCTGCCAGCAGGAACTTTATAATTCTCAAATACAGGATAATTAACAGGTCAGCCGATATAATCTCAAATTTATATCCCGGATTATTTTTTGATTGGGACTTGGCAGGCGGTCCGGAAGACATGACATGGCATGATCCCGTAGGGAAATTAGGATTTGTCAATAATTCGGTAATTCCGGACATTCCATGGGTCGCTGCCGCGGTATTATCCGGGACAAGTTACGGTTTCTGGGGTATTAACAACGCAGGCGACGGGGGATTTTCCATATACGACGGATTTTCAGATACTGAAAAATTCCAGTCATTATCGAGCGGAATAGGAAAGCCTCAGGCCGGTCCGGGTGATGTCTCATTTGTTATTTCAGCAGGACCAATAAATATCGGTCCGTCCGATACTATTAGCGCAGGATTTGCCGTAGCCGGCGGCTTAAACCTGGAGGATTTAAGATCTTCAATATCGAATGCAAGGATTAAATATAAAGCTCTTACCAATGATACCTCAGATATCGGAATACCCCAACAATATTTTTTGTATCAGAATTATCCCAATCCTTTTAATCCGAATACAATCATCAGCTACAGTCTTCCTGAGCAAAGCAATGTTTCTCTAAAGGTTTATGATATCCTGGGGAATGAAATCCGCACACTTGTCAACACCCAGCAGCCACGGGGAAATTATAAAATTGAGTTTAGAGTTAACGGTTTAGCAAGCGGAATTTATTTTTACAGGATCCAGGCGGGATCTTTTACGGAAGTAAAAAAAATGGTTGTTTTAAAATAAAAATCCGCTTATAATCTTTTACTCGCTATATAATCTGTTAGAGCAGGGATTCCCCCAGCCTGTCTGACTAAAAAAGCAATCTGACCGCGGTGATAATGCGAATGGCTGATTACTTGAAGAATAATATCGCTTATTTTATTTCTATATTCTTCCCCTTTAGTATTTTTATAAAAAACTTCAGAATCTTCGCTGCCTTCAGATAAATTATTGATAAATCCGGCCCATTCCCGATTGCTTTTTTGAAGATGATCACTGCATTCTTGAAGCTTGTACACTTTCCATGGTTTCTCATGCTCTGTCGGATGCTGCTTAATCCTTGCAAGCCAAATAAGCTGGGAGTTAATAATATGAGAGATTAACTCAACTGCTTTAGCCGGCGGACTATCAAATTGTTTTAACGAATTAAGAGTTCTGCTGTTCGCCCAAAAGTCATATTCGAATAAATTAAGGAAGAGCTGTTTCATAAAAACCCTGCTAAATATTCAGAATTTTTTAAGGATAAGATAAAAGGAGAATCAAATATAATTAAGATATAAATCACTTTTAATGGATTCATGGCCATTTTTAAACACTGTTATATAGAAATAATTTTAATATTTTGTTAATAAATTTTTATTCTTTATGAAAACGCTTTTCCTTTCTTTGATTTTAATTTTACACATCAAATCATATTCTCAGAATTCAGAGGAACAAATCTTTCATTGGGAAATGAAGAATTTTGTAAATATTTTAAAATCGGCAAAGATAGATTACCCCGGCGATCCATCCTTCGATGCTGTCTATTACAAGCTAAACTTAAATGTAAACTACTCACCCAATAATCTGAAGGGTGAAGTTACGGTAACCGGCAGATCTGCACGCTCCAATCTCAGCAGAATTTTCCTTGATCTTTCAAATAATCTTTTTGTTGATTCTGTAAAAGGAGAAACAGGAATTCTTAGTTATACTCATTCCGGCTCTAAGCTGAATATA
>JBLNGL010000711.1:0-5014 GCA_050264735.1 Ignavibacteria bacterium
AGATACTTTCCGCGCCGCGGCCGGCGAACAGCTTGATATCTGGGCGAAGAAAGCAGGTGCAGAGATTGTTCAAAAAGAAAAAGGCACCGATCCTTCATCAGTAGCTTTTGATACTGTTCAGAATGCCATTAATGAGAAATATGACATAGTTTTAATCGATACTGCAGGCCGTCTTCACAATAGAGCTAATCTGATGGAAGAACTTAGGAAGATTAAGAAAGTTCTGAGCAAGGTTGTATCGTATGCTCCTAATGAAACACTCCTGGTGCTGGACGGAACAACTGGCCAGAATGCACTCGTACAGGCAGAAGAGTTTTCCAAAGTAACGAACATTAACGGATTGGTAATTACAAAATTAGACGGTACGGCGAAAGGCGGAGTTGTATTCCAGATTTGTGCTAAGCAGAAGATCCCAGTGAAATATATAGGAGTCGGGGAAGGGATAGATGATCTGCAGGATTTTGATCCTAAATTATTTATTTCGGCAATTTTTGAATCTTGAATAAGATAATATCCAAGTTTACATAATATATATTATCGGACAATCGTTACGCTATGCGCTGTACTCTTTGCTTTCTGCGTCTTAATACTCATATTTAAAAAATCCTTCACCTGTCTTTCTTCCTAACTTATTTGCTGCAACCATCTTTTTTAATAACGGGCAAGGCCTGTATTTTGAATCGTTAAATCCTTCATACAGCACTTCCATAATTGAGAGGCAAACATCCAGCCCGATGAAATCTGCAAGTGTTAAGGGACCCATAGGATGGCTCATTCCTAATTTCATAACCGTATCAATATCTTCCGCAGAAGCAACATTTTCCATTAAAGCAAAAATTGCTTCGTTAATCATAGGCATAAGGATCCTATTTGAAATGAAGCCAGGGAAATCAGCCACTTCAACGGGTATTTTTTCCAGCTTAATGGCAATATCTTTAACAGCATTAAAAGTAAGATCACTGGTAGAATATCCCCTAATAATTTCAATTAATTTCATAACAGGTACAGGATTCATAAAATGCATACCGATAAATTTATCAGGTCTGCAGGCAGATGATAATTCAGTAATGGAAATAGAAGATGTATTCGAACAAAATATAGAATCTTGTTTTATTATATTCTCTAATTTATTGAAAATAGCTAATTTAGCTTCTTTGTTTTCATAAATAGCTTCGATTATAAGATCGGAATCAGGAGGTGTTAAATCTAAACCGGCTACTGAAGTTATTCTTTTTATTGCCTGACTTTTTTCATCTTCAGTAATTATTCCTTTCTTTACCTGCCTATCCATGTTTGCAGAAATATTTTTAATACTTTTAGATGCCAATTCATTGTTGAGTTCAACAAGGTTTACGTTAAATCCTTTTAACGCGAAAACATGGGCAATACCATTACCCATGGTACCGCCTCCGATTACAGAAACTTTGTTTATTTCCATAAAACCTTAAGAATGATTCTTAACAATTAAAGCGGAAGCTTCACCGCCTCCAATACAGAGAGAAGCAAGGCCATACCGGGAATTTCTTTTTTTCATTTCATGGATTAAGGTAACTAGAATTCTTGCCCCGCTTGCTCCAATCGGATGCCCGATTGCTATTGCTCCCCCGTTTACATTTACTTTGGATTGATTCAAGCCCAACAGTTTATTTACAGCCAGTGAAACAACTGCAAATGCCTCATTTATTTCAAAAAGATCTATATCTTCGGAATTAAGTCCAGCTTTCTTAAGTGCTTTCTGAATTGCATCTGCCGGTGCCGTAGTAAATTGAATCGGTGCTTTTGCTGCAGAACTCTGTGCATTAAGTTCTACAAGAGTAGTAAAATTTAATTCTTTAGCTTTTTCGCCGCTCATAACCAGCAGGGCTGCCGCACCGTCATTAATGCTTGAAGCATTTGCAGCTGTAACAACCCCATTTTTATCAAACACAGGTTTTAAAGAGGGTATTTTTTCAAAGCTAACGCGTCCGGGTTCTTCATCTTTATCTATGATTGTCTCCCCTCCTTTTGACTTGACGGTTATTTTTACTATCTCATCATTAAACTTCCCCTCTTTTTGAGCATCTAAAGCCCTTGTATAAGAGCAGACTGCATACTCATCCAGCTCTTTCCTTGAAAATGAAAACTCCTTCGCACAAGCTTCGGCGCAACTTCCCATATGGATATTGTTATAAACATCCCACAATCCGTCTTTAATCATTGAATCAATTAATTCTCCGTTCCCCAAACGGTAGCCGTTTCTTGCATTCTGAAGAAGATACGGGGCATTGCTCATGCTTTCCTGTCCGCCTGCAATTATAATGTCGGCATCTCCATTTAAAATTGCCTGCTGTGCAAGCATAACCGCCTTCAGGCCGCTGCCGCACATTTTATTTATTGTAAGGCACTCGGTTTTTTCAGGAAGTCCGGCGTAAAGAGCAGCTTGCCTTGCCGGCGCCTGTCCCAAACCTGCAGTTAATACATTTCCCATAATAACTTCATCGACAAGTTCAGGATTAAGTCCTGATTCATCCAAAATCGCTTTTATTGCAAAACTGCCGAGCCGTGGTGCTGTAAGTGAAGATAAGCTTCCGCTTAAAGAGCCCACAGGCGTTCGTTTTGCATGTGTTATGACTACTTTTTTCATGGTAATAACTTCTTATTTTTTCCAAATTTAACTAAAATCATGGTAATATTCAGTGAGCCTAAGAGATTCAATAACAAATGCTGTTTTTGTATGAATTAAATGATATTATCGAGAAGCAGAAATTTATTCTCTTTCAATGTAAATGATTTGGAATTATTTTTATAAGGATATCGGCAAATTTTTAATAAAGGACAAATATTACATAGCGGTTTAGCCGGCCTGCATATTTCTCTTCCAAGCCTGATTAAGTTGCTGTGAATAGAGTGAGCGGCTCCTTCAGGCATATTCCGGAATATCAGATTAAAAGTTTTATCGGGTGAATTTGATTGAACAACTCCGATTCTATTTAAAGTGCGGTGGACGTGAGTATCAACCGGACAAACATTCCGGTTTAATGAAAACAACAGGACGCAGCTGGCTGTTTTTATTCCTATCCCGGGATGTTGTGTCAATTCATTTAATATTTCTTCATCTTTAAGTTTTTTCAAATGATCCAGAGAAATTTTACCCTTCGATTTAATCAGCTCTGTAAGGAATCTCTTGATAGTTCTTGATTTTTGCTCTCCTAAACCGGCAATTTTAATTGTGTTTTTTAGTTTTGTTAAATGAAGACCTGCAATTTTTTCCCAGCTTCCGTATTTTGTTTTTAGATTTTGAAAAGCCTTATATGAATTCCTGTCATTGGTATTTTGTGATAGAATTGTGGCAATAAGCAGATCAACCGGGGCAGGTCTCTTTTTATTCCGGTGAGGCACACCGAATCTTTTAACCAGCAGATCATTAATCGTTAAAAATTTTTTCTTCATATTTGTAGGACGAAGCGATAGCTTCCATAATTAATTTAAATCATTTATCCTTTGATTAAAAATTTTTGATACTGTTTGGTCGAAGCTTCACTTCGACCTACATGTTAAGAAATTTTTGATATTCCTTTTTGTGAAATTACCAAAAGTTTTTATTTATTTGGAATCGGTTTTATATACTTTATAAAGGGAATTTATGCCTACTCTAATGGTCAGCATCTCAGGGGTCAGAGGAATTGTCGGCGACGGACTTGATCCGCAGGTGCTGGTTAAGTTTGCTTCCGCCTATGCCGATTTTATAATTTCATCCAAAAAGAACGGAAGCAAAACCGGAAAAGTTGTTGTAGGAAGAGATGCCAGGATTACCGGCGAAATGGTAAAATCAATCACCGCTGGAACTCTGGCTGCAAAGGGATTGGATGTAATCGACATCGGCATATGTCCCACCCCAACGGTTCAGTACACTGTAAAAACTCTTTCTGCCGACGGCGGTATTGCTATTTCCGCAAGCCATAATCCTAATGAATGGAATGCATTAAAACTCCTGAACAGCACCGGCCAGTTTATGACCCCGGAAGAAAATGTCGAAATGCTGAAGATCTTAAATAAGAGTGATGAGACAAAATTTTCCAGCTGGAATTCTATCGGAAGCATGCAGACATATGTAGAGGGACTGAAAATTCATATGCATGAAGTCCTTAATCTTAAATATATCGATAAAAAAGCCATAAAGAAGAGAAAATTCAGAGTTTTAGCCGATTGTGTGAATGGTGCGGGAGTTTATGTAATACCTGATTTGCTGAAAAAATTCGGCTGCGATGTTATTGAATTGAATTGCGAAAAGACTGGAATATTTCCGCGAGCTCCTGAACCGCTTCCCGAAAATTTAACTGAAACAATGACAGCCGTGAAAAAAAACAAAGCTGAACTGGGTATTGTGGTCGATCCTGATGTGGACAGGCTTGTTTTAATAACCGATAAAGGAGAACCTTTTATCGAGGAAAATACAATCACTTCCGCAGTAAAATTTGTGCTGTCGAAAACTCCCGGGAATGTTGTAGTCAATCTTTCGACCACTCGTGCAGTGGATGATGTGGCCGAACAGTACGGCTGCAAAGTATTCAGATCGGCGGTCGGCGAAGCTAATGTTGTAAAAAAAATGAAAGAGGTTGATGCTGTAATCGGGGGTGAAGGAAGCGGAGGAGTAATTTATCCCGCACTGCATTACGGGCGGGATGCGCTGGTTGGTATAGCATTAATACTGCAGCTGCTGCTGGAATCGGGGAAAAGCTTATCCGCACTTAAAAAATCTCTCCCTGAATATTTTATATCCAAGAAAAAAATCGAATTGAAAAATATTAATCCGGATGAAGTGCTGAATAAATTAACCAACCGGTACAGAAATAACAAAATTAATACCGAGGATGGATTAAGAATAGATTTTAATGACCATTGGGTGCATTTTAGAAAATCAAATACTGAACCTATAATCAGGATAATTACTGAGGCTAAGGCGAAGGCTGAGGCTGAGAAGTTATCGGATAAATATGTTGCTGAAATAATTGGTTTGTTGTAGGTGGTTTGTTGT
>JBLNGL010000712.1:0-4026 GCA_050264735.1 Ignavibacteria bacterium
TCAAGTACTCCGAAAGCAATAAAAAATATGGTGCTGAGAGCTGAAGAAATGCATAAAAAAGATTTAGTATCAAAAATACAAAACTCAATTAAAAATTATTCAAATCTGGTTTAATTAATAAGATGGATAAATCAAAGAAATATAATGCCGTAATCACAGGACTAGGTATGTATGTTCCTGATAAAGTGCTGGATAATAAATATTTTGAAAAAATTGTAGATACCAGCGATCAATGGATTACCTCAAGAACCGGAATTAAGGAAAGAAGATTATTGGAAAATGGAGCAACCAGCGATTTGGCTGCAAAAGCTGCTGAAGATTTGCTGAAAACCAGGAATATTTCTGCCGAAGAACTTGATGCAATAATTGTTGCAACTATAACTCCCGATATGTTTTTTCCTGCTACGGCATGCATTGTTCAAGATAAAATCGGAGCAAAAAATGCCTGGGGTTTCGATCTATCGGCAGCATGCTCAGGATTTCTTTTCGCTTATCAGGTCGGCTGTGCTTTGGTTGAAAGCGGTTCCTATAAAAAAGTGATGGTGATCGGTGCAGATAAAATGAGCTCGATTGTCGATTACTCCGATAGAAATAACTGCATTTTATTCGGGGATGGAGCTGCTGCTATTCTTATTGAGCCTACTACAAATAAAAATCTCGGGCTGCAAGATTCACTGTTAAGGATTGACGGCTCCGGTGCATCTGTTTTATATATCAAAGGAGGGGGGAGTTTGAATCCTGCATCCCATGAAACAGTTGATAATAAAATGCATTATCTGTATCAGGACGGCAAGGCTGTGTTTAAAGTTGCCGTAAAAGGAATGGCAGACATTTCTTTTGAACTAATGCAGAAGAATAAATTGAGTTCGGAAGAGGTGGCTTTTCTTGTTCCTCACCAGGCTAATTTAAGAATAATCGGCGCTACGGCTGAAAGAATGGGATTGTGCATGGACAAAGTTATGGTAAATATTGATAGATATGGTAATACTACCGCCGCAACGATTCCTTTATGCCTGGTGGAATATTACAGGCAAGGGAAAATCAAGAAAGGTGACAAATTAATTCTATCTGCCTTCGGTGCCGGATTTACCTGGGGAGCAAGCTATCTTGTTTGGGGAATGGATTAGTATTGGGCTATAATACCAATTAAGGGATTCAAATTATTAATAATTGAGTGACATTTTTTCTTTATAAAATAATTTCTATTAATGACTAAAATTGGTTTTCTTTTTCCCGGTCAGGGCTCGCAATATGCGGGAATGGCAAGGGATATATATGAAAATTCTGACAAAGCTAAAGAAATGATGACTTCAGCCGATGACGTTTTAGGAATTAATCTCTCCGGTATAATGTTCTCCGGACCTGAAGATAAACTAAAACAAACTGAATTCACCCAGCCGGCAATATTTCTGCATAGTATTATTCTGGCAAAAATTGTTCGTAAAATCAATCCTTCGGCTGCGGCAGGACACTCTTTAGGTGAATATTCTGCATTAGTTTCAGCAGGATCTATAGAATTTTCTGAGGCGGTAAAGCTTGTAAGGATACGGGGAAAAGCAATGCAGCAGGCCGGAATAGATAATCCGGGTACAATGTCTGCTGTCTTGGGGTTGAGTCCGAATATTGTTAAGGAATGCTGCGAAAAAGCATCTGCATCAGGTATTGTCCAATGTGCGAATTTTAATTCTCCCGGTCAGATTGTAATATCAGGTTCTATTGAAGGAGTAAAAAAAGCAATGGAGTTTTGCAAATCCGCCGGAGCAAAATTGGTTAAAGAACTTGTTGTAAGCGGAGCATTCCATTCCCCATTAATGCACTCCGCTCAGAATGAATTGAAAAAAGCATTGGATGAAACATCCTTTTATAACGCACACATTCCGGTTTACACAAATGTGAGCGCCGGACCTGTAACGGAAAAAGAGCAATTGAAAAATCAGCTCTTCAGACAATTAACTTCACCTGTACTTTGGGAAGAAACAATAAATAATATGATTCACGACGGAATCGATGAATTTGTCGAAATCGGACCGGGTAAAGTTCTGCAGGGGCTGGTAAAAAGAATTAATCCGGATATTAAATGTTTCGGGATTGATAAATATTCTGAAGCGGAGAAGTATCTATAATGCATGATGATTTAACAAAAATAATTAATGGAATTAGGATTGACCCGATAATTTTCACTTTTAAATTCACCTGTAAATGCACTGGTGAGTGCTGCTATTATGGCGTTTACACTGACTCAGCCGAACAGCAGAAAATTTTTACTCTCAAGGAAAAATTATTTACTCTCTTCGATGATAGTCAGCCGAAAGATGAAGCCGAATGGTTTGAAGAACCGGAGAAGGACAAGGATTTTGAAAGCGGAATCGCTGTAGGTACACAGGTTTATAATCATAAATGTGTTTTCCTCGATAAATCCGGATTATGCTCACTTCAAAAATTAGCAATGCTTGAAGGGGAGCATAAGTGGAAATATAAGCCTCTTTATTGTATATTATTTCCGCTTACAATTTACGAGGGTGCGCTTACTATCGATGATGAGCATATTGAACGCTTGAGATCCTGCAATAAATATAAGCCGGAAAACGGTTTTACTACAATTTTTGAAGCCTGCAGGGAAGAATTGAAATACTTTTTCGGTGAGGAAGGTTTTAAAGAGCTCGAAAAATACAGCGAAAAATTCTTGAAGAATAAAATTTTCGAAAATGATCTTAAGCCGGTTCTAATTGACATTCCACAAAATGAAGCTGGAGAATAGAGTAAGATGATTAAAAATAAACGGGCAATTGTTACCGGCGCTTCAAGGGGAATCGGCCGTGCAATTGTTAGGGAGCTTGCTGCTAAAATCTGTTCAGGAATTCTTTTTACGGATATTGCTTTTGCAGATGATGATCCTGATAAATCCGCTTACGAACTTCAAAATGAAATAGGCGGTTCCGATATTAAAATTTTCGCTTTCAGAGCAAATGCTTCTTCGTTTGAAGATGCTCAGAAAACAATTGAAACCGCTGTGCAGAAGTTAGGCGGGGTGGATATATTAATAAATAACGCCGGAATTACCAGAGACAATATTCTTTTTCTTATGAAGGAAAAAGATTTTGACGATGTTATTGCGGCAAACCTTAAAAGCGTCTTTAATCATACCAAAGCTGCCGTTAAACCGATGATCCAGCAGAAATACGGCAGGATTGTAAATATTGCTTCGGTTGTAGGAATTATCGGGAACGCGGGACAGGCAAACTACTCTGCATCTAAAGCCGGAGTTATCGGTTTTACCAAGTCGATGGCAAGAGAGCTGGCTTCAAGAGGAATTACTGTTAATGCAGTTGCTCCCGGTTATATTGAAACACCGATGACTGCAAAGCTCGATGAAAAACAAAAGGAAGCCTTAGCCAAAAATATTCCGCTCGGCAGATTGGGAAAACCGGAAGATGTAGCAAAAGTTGTGGGGTTCTTTTGCAGTCCTGAAGCAGACTATATTACAGGCCAGGTGATTGCTGTAGACGGCGGGATGACCATGTAGTGAGTGTAATCATTTTCTCTGAATCTTTATAAAAATAAATACACGTAACAACCTTAAACCATCAATAAAAACAGGAGATAACATGGACGTTGAAGCTAAAGTAAAAGAGATCATAATGGATAAACTTGGAGTTGAAGAATCTCAAATTACTCCCGAAGCTTCTTTTACAAATGATCTCGGAGCCGACTCCCTGGATATTGTTGAGCTTGTAATGGGTTTTGAAAGTGCTTTCCAGGTTTCCATACCCGACGAAGATGCTGAAAAGATCAGCACAGTGGGGGATGCAGTTAAATATTTAAAGGAAAAATTAGGCTAAACCGCCTTGTTTAGGAGGCAGATGGGAAAAAGCTTCTGCTTCTTGTATCAAGGCTGATCCCATGATGGGATTATTCGTACCTATTCCGAATTTGTATATTCGGGAATGCTGAAGATGAAAGATATTTCAGGAGTTTATGTATGAATAAAAGAAGAGTAGTTGTAACCGGGATAGGAGCAATTACTCC
>JBLNGL010000713.1:0-3171 GCA_050264735.1 Ignavibacteria bacterium
ACCAATTTATATTCTCCGTTTTTTAATGAAAATTTTTCTCCCCGGCTTCAACAGCCAAATCAATATGATCTTCTTTGGTCGGGACAGCACATGAATATTTGGGACTGTATGCACAATAAGGATTGTATGTCAAATTAAAATCAATTGTATAAACGAAATTTGAATCGGGATTCAATTCAAAATCCAGGTAGCGCCCCACGCCGTAAGTTTGATTTCCGGTTGTATTATCGGTAAACCAAATGCTGTAATACTCATCACCGTCACCGGCTGTGCCTTTATAAACATTTAATTTATATTTCTTGTTTTTATAATTCAATTTCACAAAACCAAATCTTACTGATGTTCTTTCTTCTCCCTTAGTTCCGAACACTTTAACTGTATCTTTTTTATCATATACAAAAAGTCTGCTTTTAAAAACAAGTTGGGGATCCGGATCATAATATTTTAAAGGCTCAAAATCTATTTTTCCTTTAAAGTTAAACGGCGAACCGGGATCATTCTTCATGTACTGATCTTTTTCTGCTCTATATTTTTCAACTTTTTCAATATAATTTTTTTCTTCAGGCGTATAATTTTTCCCGCAGGATATTAAGAGAATTAAATTTATAAAAAGCAGGTATAGTACCAATTTAAGATTTCTTTTCAAAAATATTCCTTTTTTTAATCTACTTGAACTTCAAATTTATCAAAATTAAAATTCTCATAAAATGAAAGGTTTGGTGATTTATAAGGATTTTTATTTGACTGCTTAAACCGCTTTTTATATTAAATACCCTTTTGAGGATCTTTTTGCGAGGATATCATTCGATAAATTGGAATGCAAGCGGATTTTAAGTCAGGAGTTTATCAATATACTATTCAAACAAAAGATTTTGCGGAGACAAAAAGTAATATTATTAAAATAGCGTTTCTAATCAACATCTTTAACTTTTTTCTTAAGCTCGCTGAGCTTATTCAGTGCCTCAAGCGGAGTGAGATTATTGATTTCCATTTCATTAATTTCTTTCCTGATTTCATCATCTTTGAATTCAAAAAGACTTATCTGGTTTTCAAATTCCGGTTTAAGCTTTCTTAATTTCTCTTTTTTAATTTCATAGGGAGTCAATTCTTTGCTTTCAAGATTCTGAAGCACTTCCTTTGCACGGCTGGTTATAAATTTCGGCAGTCCAGCCATTTGTGCTACCTGAATTCCATAGCTGTGATCTGCCCCCCCGGAATTAACTTTATGAAGGAAGATAACTTTATCATCATACTCGCGCACTTCAACCTTATAGTTTTTAATCCGGGGAAAAATCGTTGACATTTCATTCAGCTCATGGTAATGGGTAGCAAACAAAGTTTTTGCGGCTACAGAAGGATTTTCATGGAGGTACTCGGTTATTGCCCAGGCGATTGAAATCCCGTCAAAGGTGCTGGTACCTCTACCGATTTCATCTAAAAGTATCAAACTTTTGCTAGTTGCATTATTCAGAATATTCGCAGCTTCCTGCATTTCAACAAGGAATGTACTTTCTCCGGCAGTAATGTTATCGCTGGCGCCGACTCTGGTAAAAATCCGGTCGACCAATCCTATTTTAGCTTTTTTTGCAGGCACGAAGGATCCGATCTGTGCAAGCAGAACAATTAATCCGATCTGGCGCAGGTAAACAGATTTCCCAGCCATATTCGGTCCGGTTAAAATAATTATTTGATCCGCAGTAAGATTCATTAAGCAGTTATTTGGAGTAAATCTTTCACCCGGCTGAAGGATCCTTTCAACAACAGGATGCCTTCCTTCAATAATCTCCAGCTCATCCCCATCATAAACCTCAGGCTTTACATACTGATATTGATCGGCACAGTCTGCCAGAGATATCAAACAATCCAGCATACCGATCAATCTTGCGTTCTGCTGGATCGCTTCAGCTTCTTGCGCAATCATTAATCTAATCTCATTAAACAGCTGAGATTCCAGTTCATAAATTTTTTCTTCAGCATGCAGGATTTTATCTTCGTAAGTCTTTAATTCAGGGGTAATATATCTTTCCGAATTGACGAGCGTCTGCTTCCGTATATAATTTTCCGGGATTTTATCTTTATGAGCATTGCTTATTTCAATAAAGTATCCGAAGACTTTATTATAATTTACTTTTAAAGTCTGGATCCTAGTTCTTTCCCTTTCGGTTTTCTGAAGATTTGCGATCCAATCTTTGCTGTGAAGAGAAATATCTCTAAGCTCATCAAGTTCATCGCTGAACCCGCTCTTTATAATCCCTCCTTCGGTAATACTTAGGGGGGGAGAATCTATTACAGCTTTCCCGATTCTCTCCGTTAAATCTTCGAGAGGCAGCAGATTTCCGGCAATTTCTAAAAGGTTTTTTACCTCTGCTTTTATTAATAAATTTTTTACTGCCGGGACTTTTTTCAAGGATGTTTTTATATTGATAATTTCTCGTGGGTTTGCTCTGCCCGTGCATACTTTTGAAATCAATCTCTCCAAATCACCAATTCCTTTTAATTCCTCCAGCAGGTCTTTTCTTAAACTTCTATGCTTAAAAAGTCCTTCAATGCTTTCCTGCCTGCTCCGGATTGGTTCAAGTTTTCTTAAAGGAGCGGAAATCCATTTCTTCAGGAGCCGGCTTCCCATTGCCGTTTCGGTTTTATCAAGTATTGAAATGAGAGATCCTTCTCTCCCCCCTTCAGCCATAGAAAAGATGATCTCAAGATTTCTTTTTGTTGAATAATCGAGGATCATAAAATCGGAGGGGTTATATGCCGAAATTTTATTCAGGTGGGAGAGATTCGCCTTCTGTGTTTCCTGAAGGTAACTCAAGACTGCCCCGCTTGAAATAATCCCGGCTTCAAAATCCTGGATACCGAATCCTTTTAAATTAACAGTTTTAAATTGCATGAGCAGCAGTTCTTTTGCATACTCATAGTTAAAAATCCAATCATCAATTTTGGTTATCCTGATTGATGAGCTGATTTTTTGAATCAGAGGGACGAGCTTCTCTTTATCCCTTTTTTGTATAAGGATTTCTGACGGGGAAATCGATTCAATCTGCTGCCGAATTAAATTTTCTTCAACCTCATAAGTAAAAAACTCGCCTGTTGAAATATCACAGAATGAAATGCCGGTCTGACCTTCTTTAATGCAGACGGACATCAGGTAGTTATTTTTTTTATGATCCA
>JBLNGL010000714.1:0-3743 GCA_050264735.1 Ignavibacteria bacterium
AAGGTTATTTGAAATTAATTTTTTATTTTATCCATAAATAGGAATTTGGATAGCATCGACTGTTATCTAGTATGAAATAATCTCTTATTGCGGCGGAATTGCCCGAAGTAACTTTGAACTAGCAGAAGGAAGATTCAGATCCGGTGTGGGAAGATCGCCCGAAGTTACGGATACGAGAGCGGCGCACAAAAACTTTTTATTCAATCTCTGTATGATTACCAGGCTGGCTATGTAGGACTTCAAAGAGTATTGGATACTCTAAAACTATAAATCGGCAGGAGGGAATTAAAACTTTAAGATTAGTTCATGGTATAGTTCGGGATAGTAAAACTAAATGAGGTGCCTTTATTCAGTTCGCTGACTACATCGAGAGTGCCGCCGTTTTTTTCCACATACCTCTGGGTTATGGATAATCCCAGTCCTGTTCCGGTTTCATTTTCAGTCCCTGGTCTGGATTTATTTACTTTTAATTTAAACAGCTTAAATAGAGTATCTTCATCCATTCCGATTCCATTATCTTTCACAAAAACTTCTGTAAAGCTGCCTTTTCCCCTTGCGGAGACACAGACTTCACCGCCTCTTCTAGTAAATTTTATCCCGTTGGAAATTAAATTAATGAGAATTGAATTCAGCATTTCTTCATCTGCAAACACTATTATATTATCAAGTGATTCTGCACTCAGATTAATATTCTTCTTAAGAGCCATGCTTTTTAGAATCTGCAGATTTTTTTCTATAATTTCTTTTAATGAAATTTTTTTGGGATTAAAATCAATTTTATCCAGCTCAAACCTGGAGTATTGAAGGAGATTGTTCAGAAGATTATAGACATGCCTGCTTGCCTCATATAAAGAATCAATATAAAGCTCCCGTTCGGAATCCTTTAAATCTCTAAACTCATTCTTCAGAATCTCAGAAAAACCTAGGATTGAATCGAATGGGGTTCTTAAATCGTGAGAAATGATTGAAAAAAAAACATCCTTTGCTTCGTTTATTTCTTTCAGCCTTGCAGCCATCATTTTATATCGTCTTTCGCTCTCCTTAAGTTTCCCTTCCATTTTATGTTTATATAATGCAATTTCAATTGCGGATTGAAGGGATTTATCTTCGAAAGGTTTTAAAATATACCCATATGGTTCGGTCAGTTTAGCACTTTGGAGCGTATTATTATCAGCGTAAGCGGTTAAAAAAATTATCGGCACATCCATATCTTTTTTTATTTCTTCGGCAGTTTCAATACCGTTCATTTTACCGTCCAGCATAATATCCATCAGAATAAGATCAGGTTTCTGCTCAAAAGCTTTTACGAATGCTTCTTCCCCGCTTCTTATGATTCCGACCACTTCGTAGTGAAGGTTTACCAGAATTCTCTTTAAATCAAAACCCACCACACTTTCATCTTCGACTACCATTATTCTTGCTTTTGAATCCATGATGTGCATCTCTCCAATTTTTTTTAATCACATTCTAAATAATAGTGTTCAGAATCTTTATCAGGTGTGATACAAACACAAGCGAAGTGAAGGATTTTGCTTATTTGGAATACAAAGGCAGGTTAAAAATAAAGGTTGTACCGTGTCCGAGTTTTGACTGGACTTTAATATTGCCCCTGTTTTTAACGATAAATTCTTTAACTAGAAGAAGCCCGAGGCCGGTTCCGTATTCTCTTTCCGTTCCCGGAGTGGATTGTATATGCGATTTGAAAATTTTCTCCATCACGGCTTTACTCATCCCTATCCCGGTATCATCAATTCTTATTTCAACATTGTCCGGTTCTTCAAAAAACTTTATCACTTTCGAGGTTATCTTTATTTCACCCCCCCGGTTAGTAAACTTCACGGCATTTGAAATTAAATTCTGGAAAATTGAATTAAGCATTTCTTCATCTGTATGGATATAAATATCATTATCCACATCCATACTCAGGTTCAGATTCTTCTTTATAAGATTGCCTTTCAGCATATTTATATTATTGCTGATTATTTTTCTTAAATTCAGCTTAACCGGATTAAAAACAAGCTTCTCCATCTGAAATCTTGAGAATGCCAGAAGATTGTTAGTCATTCCATATAAATTTTTGGAAGTTTCAGAAATTACATTTATATATTCTCTAATCTCATCGTCGGTAAGACTATCATATTCAGTCGTTAATATTTCGGAAAAACCTAAAAGTGAATTAAACGGGCTTCTGAGATCGTGAGAAATCAAGGAGAACAGCTTATCTTTTGATTCATTCATCTCACGAAGTTTTTTAATTAATTCATCTCTTTCAATTTCCACCTTTTTCCTTTCGATCACTCTTGAGATCGGGTAAGATACTAGCTCAAGTATTTCCTTTTCCTGGATTCCATATGTCCGTTCATCTTTATAATCCTGCACGACCAGAACACCTATTGTATTATCCTGTATTTTCAACGGAATACCAAGCCAGATTTCCGATGGCGTACCTACTAATTCAACTTCCCCTTTCTGCTGAAGTATCTTGTCTATTTCTTTATTTACAAGAATTGACTTTCCCGTACGCAGCACATATTCAGTTAATCCTTTATCCGCTTTTTTAACCGGCGCTTCTTTATCCATTTGATCAATGAAGTAAGGAAATCTGATTGATTTATCTTTCGGATCATAAAGTGCTATATAAAAATTTTCGGCGGGCATTAATTCCTTTATGCAGCCGTGAATAAATTTAAAAAGTCCGTCAAGGTCTTTTTCCGAGTTTGCAGCTTCATGTATTGCGAGTATTGAACTCTGGATTTTTTCCTGTTTCTTTTTTTCGGTAATGTCTTCGCCGGAAAAAATAATCATTGATGCCTCACCAGCTTCCCCTTTTACCGGATTGAAATGGAAATTCACTAATCTTTTTTCTTTACTTTTCGTATAAAGCGGGATTTCTATTTCCTGCGGGAAGTTTTTTAAACCTTTCTGGAATTCATCCATTCTCGTTTGGAATATTTCTTTATATCCGGTTTCTACAATATCGGTAAAAAATGAACCTATAACCTGTTTTTTCTTACTGCCGATCAGTTTAGCCGCTTTTTCATTTATCATCTTAATTTTCAAATCTTTGTCGGTAACCAGAAACATGGCTTCGGAAAGATTAAGAATGGACTCAAGCTCCAGTTTTTCTTCGTTCAGCTTATTAATAAGCTCGTGAAGAGGTGTAACATCCCGCAGTATTCCAACGCTGTATATTTTATTGCCGGATTTGTCACTGTTTATAAATGAAATATCTTCCAGCCATTTTAGGCTTTTATCTTTTGTTTCAACCAGGTATTCGGCATAATAATCTTCAATCATATCTCCGTCGGTTATGGATTTCTTATCCCTCTCTTTTTTATTGAATTCTTTTACTATCGCATGGAAACCTATTTCATTTAATTCTTGGGCTGAATAACCGGTCAAATCCTTTATTGCGGAACTCATAAACTCATATTTCTTCAATGAATAATCATATTTATAGAAAATATTTAAAGATTTATCCAATGAAAGCTTTAAGGCTTTTAAGGAATCCAATATTGATTTATCAGCTGTCAAATTAAACTCTGTCATTCAGCTTTTATTATTTTACCTGAATTTTATTTTATTCCGGATTAAAATTTCTTCCCTATATTGATAAATATATCTTGACATTCTAATAAGGGGTTTCTATTTTTATGTAGACTAAATCTTAATAATAATTTACGCATAGTCTAAAATTTTAACCTAAGCTATTATATGAAAACTGCTTCTGAATTGAAATACGG
>JBLNGL010000715.1:0-2957 GCA_050264735.1 Ignavibacteria bacterium
TGGAAATAATTTGTTCCGCGACCCCGTGTAATATAAACTTCTGATTGAACTTTCAATCCGGCATAGTCATAGTAATAAGGAGTCGAGAGATCCGAGACAATCATGAGCAGCAAAAAAATCACTGCGGCGGCTGCCAGAGAAGTATAAATAAATCTAGGTTTGAAAAAAGAAGTTTTAACTAATCGGGTACGCACTGATTCCTCAATTTTCCCTGAAGAGAAAAAATTATCAAGATCAAAGTATTCGGCATTTATTCTTTTAAAGTTCCCGGTGCACTTTGGACATTTCCTGAGATGCTCTTCAATTTTCGGAATAACCGAACACCTGAAATTTTCAGGCTTAACTTCATTCTTGAAAAGAATATAGTCAGCGAGATCCTCTTCCCCGATATGAGATGAATTTTTTACAATTTGCTCTAATTTCCTGTAAAAACCATAATATTTTCTGGATTCTTCATCTTCAGCAGCCATTTTATTTAAAAGCGCCTGCTCTTCCGGGGTTAATTTCCGTTTCTCAAGAAGTTCAATTATTTTTTCAATGCTTTTCATTTAACTTTCTTTGATTTGTTACTAATTAGTAGCCCCGTTAATTATAAAGTGACATTATGCACGCGGGTTTTATATTCTGCTTTTAAGTTCATCAATTGTCCGGTAAAACATTTTTTTTACTGCATCTTCGGTTTTATTTAAGTTCTCTGCTATTTCTGAAAACTTTAATTCTTCCCAGAATCTCATTTTTAAAATTTTCTGTTTTTCCTCGCTTAAAGAATTCAGAATATCAAGAATTTTTTCAGCATCAATTTTGTCTCCGGGGCTTAATTCTTTATTTTCTGTGTAAAAAGCTTCATCAAGTTCATATGTCCGGTTTTGCGGAGACTTATTTTTTTTATACCAGTTAATAAAATTTAAAAACAGAACTCTCCGCAGCCAGTATTCAAGATTTTCTATTTTATGATACTGCTCCGCAAAAGTTAAATAAACATTGTTTGTCAAATCCTCAACATCATCTTTATTTATAATTTTTCCCTGGCGGTGTTTCGATAGAAAATAACTGTAGGAAATATTTCTAACATACCCGGAAAGGTTTTCAAAAGATTTGGAACTTCCGTTCTTTGCCGATTGAAACAGCTCCTCAAGTTCTTTTTGCGTAAAATTGATGTAATTCAGCTTTTGGTAATTCAAGATTGGTGTCACTATTGAAAATTAAACGTCACTAATATTATAATTATTCTTCATTATATTAACAACAATGCATAGGATAATCTTACTCAGTATTACTTGTAGCTTTTTAAGCAGCTTTGCACTTGCACAGCCGCAGCTAAAAATATTTCCTGAACAGATTGAATTTAAAAATAAATTCGACAGGCTTGAAAATGTTTATTTTATAAATTCAGGAAATGAGCCGCTTACAATTGATACGATAACCTACAACCTGGGACATTATTTTATCCGTTTCAATATAGAGTGGAATTATCCCCAGGTTTTACAGCCAGGTGATACAGTTAAAATGGACTGCATCCTGGGAGACTATGCGGTTATTACGAGCAATGATACTGCAGATACCATGTCTATATTAAATGAACTGTCGGAACGTGTAGGCCAGATTAGGATAAAAATTGATTATTTCGATGATGAATATCTCGAAGGAATTATTGAAGGTCAGGTTACGGATTCTGCAGGTCCTGTAAACCGGGCAAAAGTTTATTTCATCTATTCAGGCAGCTATATCATCCATTCGGAATTTACAAATCAAAATGGAGAATATTCCGCTAAACTTCCGCCGGGTTATTACCTGGTTGCGGTGCAGAAAGATTCCTACTATGTGTCGTTTTACAGCGGGCAATTTGACCCCTTTCAGGCAAATAGAATTTTTCTCTCAAATAAATCAAACATCACTGCGGACTTTCTGCTCCGGAAAATGATGAATACGGGGAATTCTCTTTTTGGATCGGCAAGAGATTTAATTTCAAATTCCGTCTTAAGAAGAGGAATAATTGTCGCAAGACGCGGGAGGCATACACCTAATAAAGTTTCTTTGAATCAAAATAGTATTCCGGATAATATTTTTGTATCATTTATCAATTATAACGGGGCTTACCGGATAAATAATATTTTAAATCCCGGATATTTTTATGTCCAGACATTTTCCGATTATTATATACCGGCTTACTATAATCAGTCGGGGACATACCCCACATTCTGGCAGCAGGCCGATTCGTTATATATTAGCGGCAATGTAGAGAATATTAATTTCCTCCTCCAGAGGGATTCTTCAACCGGCAATGGAATTATATCCGGCAGAATTTTAAATGCTCCGGTAAATGACACACTTACCGACATTACTGTTCTTGCGCAATCACTCGATTACGACCAAATTTTTAATTTTGCTTTGGGATGGGAAGATACCTCATATGAAATTAGGAACCTGCCGTATGGAAGATACAAATTAATAGGAGAGAAGCTGGGCTTCGAAAATGTAATAACGGATGAAGTAACTATTAACCCGGATAATCCTTCATATACATCAATTGACCTCATCTTCAAACTTGCAGGAATAAATAGATCGGTATTTCCTGAAAAAATTCTTTTATATCAAAATTATCCGAATCCGTTTAATCCTTCCACTAATATCAGATTTTATTTGCCTGAAGCAGCCGAAACAAAAGTCATAATTACTGATGTTTTAGGGGAAGAAGTAGCCCGCTTATATGATGGTTTCTTACGCAAAGGGGAACACCGGACTTTTTTCAGTGCGGACGGTTACAGTTCCGGCGTTTACTTTATTCACCTGATTACACCGCAATCGCACCAAACAAAAAAGATCCTTCTTCTTAAATAAACACTCCCAAAACCCTTCTGTTTATATGTCTTACGCCCAAAATTGTTTTTAATGTCACAGTTTATTTTAAGTTAATAATTTATTTACAGGTGTATTTATAAATAATTGTTTAATTGAAG
>JBLNGL010000716.1:0-10358 GCA_050264735.1 Ignavibacteria bacterium
ATCATTTGATGATACTCTCAGAAGGATGTAAAAATTTATCTTAAATGGGAAAAAACTATAAGGTTCAATATTTTTTATTCTCCGGTGGGTATTTAATGAAAGAATTTTCTTGTTATATAAAGTTTTTTCTCCTAATTTATAATCATTGTTATTCAGGGGACACAATTTCCAATCCTTCGGCTGCATTATCGACATTGGGAGAGTGTCTGAAAATAAAATATAAAAAAATGAGGTTCTAATGGAAATTATATTGATTTCCGGTATAAGTGCTTTAATTATAGGCTTAATATTGGGATACTTCCATGCAAAAAGCCGTTCTTCAAAAAATGCATAGAACTACAATCCAGATTGGATAATGAAATTATTAATCATAATCAGACAAAAAATAATTTTGAAGAAGAGAAAAAGAAGAAAGAAGAGCATTAGAGTCAAAGATAACAACCAGAGTCGTTATCTTAATTACGAAAATATCTAATATAATTATATGCAAGGCGATTGAATTAGCACCACAAGTGAGATTTTGAAACACTTTTAAAAAAAATTGACCGGACATTTTTAGATGTTACTCTAAGGTTGCCGGTCAATCAATTCTATAACTTAACTTAATAAGTTTCTAGAATGGGCTAACAACTTTCGTCGTTAACTTAAAATCTAATATAACTGAAAAATAATTTAATAAAATATTGAAAATCACAAGATTAGGAAAATGAAAAGTAATTTGAATTTACTGAAAGAATTTGTCACCAGATTTAAAGTTGGAGATGAAAAGATTTATAAAATTCTGCCGGACCTCGGATCAATTTCCGATTGGAAATAATTATGATTACTTAATTTATACTGATCTGACTTATCCTCACTAATTTCTACTATGCAGCAGAGAAAAATTCGGGTAGCATGACAAAGAAAAAGAATGAAATAACCATGCTAAGTTTATTGACATTTTGGTATTTAATAATATAAGAGAGGCTTGGACTAAAACCCCGACTGTGTTGTTAAAAGTCACCAATAATCATGTTAATAATGATTATACTTTATAGTTATACAATTTAACCATCAGCTGTTTTCTTTTAATAAGACGCTCGACCGTTTTAGAAATTAAATTTTTACAGAAATCTTTGAAAACAGGACTGAACCATTATAAATATAGAATTTGTTGGACAGCATTTCTGAATGAAACTAAGAGCTCGAATAAATCTCTAACTTTTTATGAGGTTATTAATTCAATAACTTACAAAGAGAGGGCAAAAATGAAAAAAGCTATTTTTACAAAAATTTTGGTAATAATGGTATTTATTACCACAAGTGTACTTGCGGCTGGAAAGGATTCAGATTCTCCAGGTAGCATCTATGTGGGTGCAGGCATTGGAAATACTTTTTTTAGTTCCGAAGCAGAAGATGCTCTTAATCAGATACAAGAAATTAGTGAAAACTCAACGGCATGGAAAATTTTTGGAGGTTACAGGGCCCACAAATTTATAGGTATTGAGGGTGGATACAGAAGTTTTGGCGACATAAGCACCAACATTGGCAATGTTGATTATAAAAGTGAAACAACAGGTTGGGATATTGAGGCACTTGGATTATTTCAGATTGCAATTGTAGATGTTTTCGGCAAAGCCGGCGTTATGTTTTCCTCAACGGAAACTTCGGCCGGCGGCGCAAGTGCGGATGACAACAGTACTGATTTCTTTTGGGGTCTTGGTGCCGGTGTTCATCTGGGTCCTTTCGGTGCCAGATTGGAATGGGAGTCAATCGTAGTAGAAGGTCCCACTAATTTATCAATGCTTAGTTTAAGTGCAACATTTGGATTTACAAAATAAGATATATTTTTAAGGGGCTGCCATCAAATAAAGACCAAAAATCTTGATCTATTTCAACAGTATTAAAATGCTATAGGTATTCTATTAAATAATTGAGTTAAGCTTTATCTGAGTGGAAAATACCTTTGGCAGCCTGCTGATAAAGAGATAACCTTCGAATAGAAATTACTTTCAATGAAATATTAAAATCTAATAAAAAGCGTCAAAAAAAATTTTTAAATTCTAAGTTTGTAGTCTTCTGAAAAAGTCGGCAAGGCTGGTAAAGATTACATGTTAAATGTTCTGGTTTACGTTCAAGTCCTTCAGATCCACTAAAAAAAAGCTTCATTCAACTTAGCAATTTATTTCTCTCCTAATAAAAGACTATAATTATTTCGGTTAATTGAAAATATTTTACAAATTATAGGATATCTAAGATGATGCTTTTTTATAAATGAATATTTATGTTACCGGCACCAGTTATCAGTAACATAAATTTGAGTAAAATTAATGCTAGAATATATTATCGAGGCTACCTCAAAAATTTATCTTTTAATCCTTGTTTTTATTATTCACCTCTCAATTAATGCTGAAATTTTACCGCAAACTTCGTTAAATAAAGATTGGATATTATTCTCCTCTGAAAAGACAAATGCTGAAGGCAGCATAATTTCTACTAGTGATTTTAAATTAAATGATTTTTATAAGACTGATATTCCTAAGACAGTCCTTGCAGCTTTAGTCGAGAACGGCATTTATCAAAATCCGTATTTTGGTGAAAACCTGCTGAGCATTCCGGAAGAACAATTTCATAAACCATGGTGGTATAGGAAAGAGTTTAAAATTGATCAAATTGGAAAAAATGATAATTATCAGCTAATCTTGGAAGGTATTAATTATAAGGCGGAGTTGTGGATTAATGGCGAGATGGTTGCCGGGGAAGATAAGCTGGAAGGTGCATTTGGAATCTTTGATTTCAATGTTACCGGGTATCTTGTTAAAGGGAAAAATATTATTGCAGTTAAAATAATTCCCCCGGTAATTGGAGATCTCACTATCGGCTTTGTTGATTGGAATCCAACTCCGCCGGATAAAATGATGGGCCTTTGGCGCGGTATTAAATTAAAAAAGACAAAGGCAGTTTCATTAGATGATGTTTTTGTCAAAACAAAATTGAATAAAGAAACTTTAAATGAAGCCGAAATAACCATTTCAGCTCAACTTACTAATTTTTCAAATAAAAAAGTTTTGGGGTTCTTGGCAGGCGAGTTTGGAGAGGGCAGAGCATTTTCAAAAACATTTTCTCTTGAGCCGTTTGAAAGCTCTCCAATAATTATTTCTTCCGGGGACGACCGCGATTTAAAAATAAAAAACCCCAAAATTTGGTGGCCAAATAATATGGGAAAACATCATCTTTATAAATTATCATTGCAAGTTAAAGTAAATAATAAAGTGTCCGATAAACAGGAAACAAGGTTTGGTATACGTGAGGTGGAAGATTTTATTAATGAACAAGGTTATAGAGGTTATAAGATTAATGGGAAGAAAATTGTAATTAAAGGAGCCGGATGGGTAGATGATATGATGATGAATGACAGCGATGAAAAAGTGATTACGCAAATTAAGTTTGCCCGGCATATGAATTTAAATACAATCAGGCTCGAAGGTTTCTGGGGGAAAAATGAAACGCTCTATAATGCTGCGGATGAAAACGGAATTTTAATAATGGCCGGATGGAGCTGTCAATGGGAATGGAAAGGTTATTGCGGCAGGGAAGAAACTAAATATATGTGCATTGATACCCCGAGAGACATTGAACTGCAGACATGGGCATATAGTCAGCAGGTAAAATGGCTGAGAAATCATCCAAGTATATTTGTGTGGGTTTTGGGAAGCGATAAATATCCGAATCCGGAAGCTCAGAGCAGACTGATTTCTTATTTGGCCGAATCTGATCCTACCAGGCCTAGATTACTTTCATGTCAGAATATAAAAGTTGCAGAATCGGAAAACATAAATAACATATATGAAGATTCACGGGTTAAGATGTATGGTCCCTATCAATACGAACCGCCTGTTTATTGGTATATAGATACGGCGCATGGAGGTGCTTATGGATTTAATACGGAAACAGGTCCAGGACCGCAGGTTCCGCCGTTAGAAAGTTTAAAAAAAATGCTGCCTGAAGAAAATTTGTGGCCAATTGACAGCATGTGGAATTTTCATTGTGCAAAAAATAAATTTGATAATCTTGACATTTTTTTACAAGCATTTAATAATCGTTACGGAGACGTTGAAACGCTGGAAGAATTTTTAATGAAATCCCAGATGTCAAATTATGAGGCTATGCGGCCTATGTTTGAAGCTTTCGGCGTTAATAAATATGTTTCAACCGGTGTTATTCAATGGATGTTTAACTCCGCCTGGCCTAATCTGTTTTGGCATCTTTTCGATTATTATTTGATGCCCAATGGGGCTTTTTATGGAGCTATGAAAGGCTGTCAGCCGTTAAACCTTGTGTATAATTACAAAGATAAAGATATATATGCTGTGAATGATTATTATAAGAATTTTAGAAGCTTGTCGGCCGGCATTAAAGTTCTTGATGTTAATTCAAAAGTAATTTTTGAGAAAGAAGAAAAGTTTAATGTTGATGAAAACACATCCCTGAAGATTTTGGATTTACCTGATCTAGATTCATTAACAAATCTGCAATTTATAAACCTTGAATTAAGAGACTCCTCAAATAATTATATTAGCGATAATTTTTATTGGGTTTCATCAAAAGAAGATGTAATGAATTTTGATAGTTCCAAATGGTATTATACCCCTATTGAATCCTTTGGAGATTTAAAGGAAATAAATAATCTGCCGAAAACAGAAATAAGCTATTCGGAAAATTTTATTGAGGATGGCAGTCAACAAATAGTTGAAGTAATGCTTAAAAACGATTCGCATAAGCTTGCTTTCTTTATAGAATTAAATGTTGTAAACAAAAATACCAATGAGAGTTTCTTACCAATGTTCTGGTCTGATAATTATGTGTCGCTGCTTCCAAATACACAAAAGAAAATTACCGGGCGCTTTAGGAAGACAAATGAAAAGCCCAAATTGATAGTAAAGGGATGGAATTTATAAATTCCGCGAACCAGTCAGGTTTTACCTCCCGGATCTTTTTAACCAGCTTTAAAAATCTAGCCGATAACATATATTTTTAAATCGCTGTTAAAAAAATGATGGGAGATTTTAAGTATCTCTGCAGAAAAGATTTATGCTCATACTTAATTTGAAGTGCTGCGGAGAATGAGAATAACCCCAAAAAAACTCAATCGGGACAAGTTGTCTGATATTTTGTCGGATAAATTGTCGGACAATTTGTCCTCGTATTCATTGCTTCAAATTCTATAAATATAATCTAAAAATTTCAAATATAAATTGTTTCAAATTAAAGGTATGTTCTTTGGATGGAATTCATATACAAAAATTTTAGATTGATACAAAGCTTTCTTCTCTTACATTAAAGCTCTTGTGTTCTTGTATTGTTGAAATTCTATAATCAGCTAAGGAAAAAAATCATGGGAAAAAGTTCATTAATCATCGTACTAGGCATATCTGTTATTGTTGCATTCTTTATTCTGAGATTGAATGCAAATTCCAAAGAAAATTTAGCAGTTACCATTAACATGTTCGAACAGACACAAGCCAGGTTAATTGCCAATACGGGTGTTGAGATTTATTTGGAAAAGCTTTATGCCGATCACTCTTTAATTAATACAATGTCGCCCGAACAAAACCTGTTTAACGGAAGCTATATAGTGAATCTGAGCGGGACTTTACCAAATGTGAGGATAACTTCAACAGCACGAATCGGAGATGTGCAGCATATTTCTATAGCAGATGCATGGCTGGAACCGATTTATTTTCCGGATCTCCCTGCGGGCATGTACGTAAGTTCTGCGGCAGTAGAATCGGCAGCAGAACTAGGTGATATGCATGTAAGCGGGGCTAACCATGACATAAATGGCTTTGTAAAAGGAACCGGCAATCCGGCTGTTTTCGGAATAGGAGTGGATTCCGATGCTGATCGTACTACTGTACTCGGTAATCTCCTGAAACCTCAGAATATTGAAGGAAAAATTGATTCCTCTATAGGATTTCCGAGTGTTGGAGTTACTAATTTAGGAATAGATTGGAGTAAAATATATCAGTACTTGGCAAATGCCGCCGACCAGACTTTTGTGGAAAATATTCCTAAGGGAACAGAAATGGGAACATTAGCGGATCCTAAAATAACTTTGGTTAATGCTGATGCAAATAATAACAATCAGATTATGATAAACTCGGCTTCGGGGGCAGGTATTTTAGTTGTAAACGGTAACGTAAAATTTACGGGCAATTGTGATTTTAAGGGAATAGTACTTTGTTATAAAAATTCAGATTTAACATACGAATCAATGGGAACTAATAATATACTAGGCGGAATTGTCGCGGCAGGAACAGTTCACTTTAAGTTATTGGGTACAATGAATGTTAAATACAGCCTGGACGTTATTAATTCGGTAAAAACGAATTTGAAAGCTAATGGTTTTAAAATTTTATCCTGGTATGAATAATTAGTTCGGATAAATATTTAAATCATTTTGATAAGATAATCTCCATTCATTTTTTCGTTGGGTAGATTGAAAAGATATTTGAGAAGAGACATGTTATGTTTCTTCTCTTTTTAATTAATAGCAATGACAAGCTCCTATTCAGACTCATTCTATGATTCGTACATTGTAAATCAATCCGGAAAAATACTAAAAGCCCTAAAAATTCTTTGAATTCAGCCGGTTTTTAACATTTGTTCGTAAGCAGGCCCTGTTGCTTAATCGAATTTCATTGAGTAAATTTGAACATAATTAGAAAAAGTTTATGCTTTTTATTACCACATTTTTTGAAAATACAGGCTTTAAAACTCTTAGAAGCTACTTCGTTTCCAGCTTCGAAGACGTATTTTAATCTCCATTCGCTGCCTTCTCCAAGGCTCGCTTTTTGTTCCCTGATTACATAAGAAAACTAGATCTTTTTGGAGTTTATATGAAAGAAAACCAATTAATATTTAATTTAAATAAATCAGCCTTAAATGGGAAAATTTCTCCCGATAAGGTGCATGAAGTGCTTCAAAAACATATGCTCGCCGATGGTTTTGATATCGTTTTGGATTTGAAAAACAGCCGGGGGTCTTACCTGGCCGATCAAAAAACCGGAGATCAATACCTCGACTTTTTCTCCTTCTTTGCATCCTCTGCTGTAGGTATGAACCATCCGAAAATTAATTCTCCCGAAGTAAAAGAAGAGATACTATCGGCGGCTCTTAATAAACCTTCAAATTCCGATATCTTTACTGTTTCTATGGCTGAGTTTGTAGACACCTTTTCTTCTATTGCAAAGCCTGATTACATTAAATATTTATTCTTTATTTCCGGAGGAGCTCTTGCGGTTGAGAACGGACTTAAAGCCGCCTTCGATTGGAAAGTCCAAAAGAATTTTAAAAAAGGATTTAAGAATGAAAAAGGACAGCAGGTAATTCATTTTAAACAGGCTTTTCACGGCAGAAGCGGATATACCATGTCGCTGACAAATACAGATCCTAATAAGGTAAGATATTTCCCCAAGTTTGACTGGCCGAGAATAACTAATCCAAAAATTATTTTTCCGGTTGAAGAGAATCTTGACAAAATAGTTAAGGCCGAACAGCAGGCTATTAGTGAAATTTATTCCGCAATTAAAAATAATCCAGATGATATTGCCGTAATAATAATTGAACCCGTACAGGGAGAGGGAGGAGATAATTTTTTCAGGAAAGAATTCTTTTTAAAGCTGCGTGAAATTGCCGATGAAAATGATATTCTCTTGATGTTCGATGAAATTCAATCCGGTTTCGGATTAACCGGGAAATTCTGGGCTTGCGAGCATTACGTTAATCCCGATATTATTTCATTCGGCAAAAAGGCACATGTTTGCGGAGTAATGGTTAACAGCAGGATTGATGATGTTGAAGAACACTGCTTCAGGAAACCCGGCAGAATAAATTCAACATGGGGATCGGACCTTACCGATATGGTCAGGTCAAAGCATATTTTAAAGATAATCCATGAACAAAATCTTGTTGAGAATTCGAAAGAAGTAGGGGGATATTTACTTAATAAACTTCACGGAATTCAAGCAGAATTTACGGGACTAGTTTCTAATGCCCGCGGATTGGGTTTAATGTGCTCCTTTGATCTTCCTTCACCTGCAGCCAGAGATGAATTCAAAAGAAAATGTTTTGATGAAAAATTGCTGATATTAGGATGCGGCGAGCAGTCAATAAGATTCAGACCGCCGCTGAACGTTTCAAAAGAGGAAATAAATAAAGGATTGAATATAATCAGGAAAGTATTATCTTTACTATTGTTCAATTTAAATTAATTAAATTAAACTACTTGCTGGTTTGCGGCTCCAAAACGGAGCCGCTGCCATTTTAAATTCCTTTTTAAGCAGAAGTTACTGATTTTTGTTATTAAATTTAAGTGATGGCGGTAAAATTGATGCTGCTGAAGGCTGCTTATGTGTAAGAGTTTCCAGGGGTAGACTTACCTTATTCAACATGTCTGAAGAATCAATCCAAACACATTTGCAAAATTTATCATTAATAGATAAAATTGTAAGCAAAGGACTATTTACTTGGTTTTTTATCCAAACCCTATCACCTATTTTATATTTTACCATACCGCAATCAAATTATTTTTTAAATGAATAAATTGTAAATGACCTTTTACTGGTGCCAATATGTAAATGCTATCAAGCTAATCTTTCCAACGGGAATGAAATTCTACTCATCTTAGATCATTTTTTAACTTGTTTTCAAATTTGAACCCGTAAATCAGTCTTTCAAACAATATCAGAATCTTCATTTCTTTTTATCATCTCATTTTACGGATTGAGTTAAATATCATTTTTTTTCGAAATTATTAGAATCTGAAGCTGAGTCTGCTAAGGGAAGAGAGATTTCAACCCTCGTATATTTATTTTCCTTGCTTCGGATTTTTATTTCACCGTTAAATAGCTTAAGAATTAGTTTTACTATATAGAATCCTAAACCATTATGGCTATTAGTTTTTTCATTAAAGTCTTCAAAAGAAACAGCCTTTTGAATTTCCTCATTACTCATTCCGCGTCCGATTCCATTAATAGTCAATCGATACACTTTTTTTTCTTTAAAGCCGTGAATAACAATTACATCATCAGGTTTTGAATATTTAATCGCATTCTCAACAATTTCTCTGATCATCATATTAAAATGATTTTCATCTATTTTAATGCAGCAGCTCTCAACGGATGCAAAAAAATCTTTTTTCCTATCATAATTAGCGATCAAATCAGCTAAGTAGGTATCAACAGCAGTTTTTGTTAACTGGAAATTCATATCCTCTGTAAAAAATAAATTTTCGTTCTCAGCAAGCATTGATGAAAGTCCGCAAAAAATGGCAAATTTGTCGGCAATACTATGCGGCTTACTGCCCGCCGAGTTAATAACATAAATAGAATCTATCATTTTTGTTTTACTAAATTTTCAATCTCCTCAAGCAATAACCGGTATATATAAATGCAAATGGAGAAGTTCCTCATTCAAATGATATGTAAGTCACATTTTTTAATTTCGTTTAATTCAATCCCGTATGCTGATTCTATTAGGAATATTTCACACAACTTTAAGATTCAGATTATTCAATTTGATGCATTAATTATTTTGTCGGAACCAAAATATCGGTTATAAATAGGGATATGGAAATTAGAAAGTTGCGAACTGCTTTATGGTGGCGGGAAGGTAGTTTTAGAGGAGTGAATGTTTTTGAAATAATTAGGATAAATAATTCTTGCTGCATAATTCTTATGTTAACAAAGTAGAGTCTGTATATGTTTTTGAACCGTTTTATCAATTTTCTCATCAAAGTTTACATTAATTATGTTGAAATGATAAATTTTTTTTTTATGCCGGTACTTACTTGCCTGGCAGCAGGCTGGTTTGTAATTTTTAATTTATAATTCGGATAATTAATGCCTGGATTACTAAATATTATAAGTACACCGATCGGGAACCTTAAAGACATCACGCTTAGAGCAATAGAAAGTTTAAAATCTTCCGATTTTATTGCATGCGAGGATACCCGCGTTGCCTCTGTTCTTCTTAACCGAATTGAAGTGAAGAAAGAGTTGATCTCGCTGAATGCAGTAAATGAAAGTAAAAAAATAAATATAGTTTTAGAGCGGATATTGAATGGAGAAACTTGTGCTCTTATTTCCGATGCGGGTACCCCGGGAATTTCAGATCCCGGAGTAAGATTAATTTCGGAAGCAATTAAGAATAATATTAAAATTGTATCTGTCCCCGGCCCAGCTGCATTGATCGCTGCATTATCAGTAAGCGGACTTCCTTCCGATTCATTTGTATTCGAAGGATTTCTTCCCCAAAAGAAGGGGAGACAAAAACTGCTTAAAGAATTGTCGGAAGAGAAAAGAACAATAATTTTATAT
>JBLNGL010000717.1:0-3770 GCA_050264735.1 Ignavibacteria bacterium
ATAATTGAAACGGATATTTCAGGCGGTGCAATGCAGACAGCCTCCTTTGCGCTCGATCAGAATAGAGAAGTGTTTGCCGTTCCCGGCAATCTTGGGGTAAAGCAGTCGAACGGCACAAATCTATTGATTCAAAAAGGTGAAGCGGCGCTTATTAGGAATGCTGAAGATGTTCTTGTAGCTCTTGAATTGAAATTGAAGCCGGTGCTCGGCAAAAATATTCCCAAGCCGGAAATTGATTTGAATTTGTTTGAAGAAAAGATAATCGGCATTTTGAATAATGAACCGATGCAGATAGATAAGATTGCATCCTCCACCAGCTTAACTACTTCCGACTGCCTTGTACACCTCCTCTCCCTGGAATTTAAAGGACTTGTAAAGCAGCTCCCCGGTAAAATGTTTGTAGCGGTCTAACCTAAAACTTCGTTTACTCTGGCAAAAAAGAATGTGTAAAATGATTTTTCAAACGTATTTTATTTCGTCCCAATGATACAGAAGTCTATTTTAAAATAATCAAAAATCTGACCCATTCACCCAATATCATTTTGTTCCTTTAAGGTGCAAATTATTTATAAAAAAAGAAGAAGAAAATATTTAAGTCGTATTATAATACTTCCTCGGGACATTAGAGGTTCATTCAGACACCAACCAAACTTTTATATTTCAGTTAGATCTTTCATCGGCTTTAATTTCTAAAACTCTTTATTTCAAAAATATTTTCTGATTTATTTTAAACTTCAATTGTTGTATATTATAAAAGAGTGCGGGGGGACTTTTCCGGCAGCAATATTATTTAAATGGGAGTAAGGAAATGAAAAAAATACCTTCTTCCGCGGAGCTTCAAAATATTAATGATTCCCATTCGTTGATTTCTAAAAGAACCAGGGGAAAAAAATTTCCTGATTGGAAAGATACTTTTGATTCGGCGATGGATATAATAGCACTCATTTCAAAAGATTACACAATATTGAAAATGAATAAAGCAGGGTATAAAAATCTTGCTGCGCAGCCGAAGGAAGTAATCGGAAAGAAATGTTATAAAGTTATTCATGATCTTGATGCTCCAATCCATGGCTGCGCCTGCAGGTTATTACAGGAGTCAGGTCAAGCTGCAGAAGGTGAAATCTTTGACCGGGGAAGGTATTTTTTAACAACTGCAGCGCCGATATTTGATAAAAATAAAGATTTTATTGCATTCACTCATACTGTAAAAGATATTACCAAACTCAGAGAAGCCGAAAACTCATTAAAAAATTCTAATAAGCTGCTTGCAGAAAAGATAAGAAAAAGAGCCGTTGAATTGGTTAAGATTAATGAAAAATTGAAAAATGAAAACATAGCACGGAAGAAATCGGAAAAAGCGCTTAAAGAATCCGCAGATGAATTACAAAACCAGAGATTAATTCTTCAACAAAAAAACGCAGCATTGAATGAAATAATTTTACAGATTGAAATAGAAAAAAACAAAATTAAAGATAACATTAGTACAAATATCGAGAGAGTTATCCTTCCTACACTTGAAAAACTAAATCTTCAGGATAATCCTGAAACCTATGTGAGAATATTAAAGGATCAGTTGGAGGATATAACATCGGAATATGCATCAAAAATCAATAGGATTCATTATAAATTAACTCCACGCGAAATTGAACTTTGTAATTTCATAAAATCAAGATTATCAAGCAAAGAAATTGCTGATCTTTTAAATATTTCCTTGAAAACTGTTAATAAACACAGAAGAAATATCCGTAAAAAACTTGAGCTGATAAACAGTAATATTAATTTAGCTTCATATCTGGCAGAGATCGTTTAAGAAATTCTCCTCACCACACTGAGTATTTTTTATACTCATTCCATACTGACTCAAGCCTTATTGTCAAACATTTCAAAAAACCATACTTTACAAAAAATTGATCTCTTTCTCAAAATAGAAAAAAACTCCTGCACATTATAGAAACCAAATCCGAAAGCGTAAGAGTTTCAGGGTGAGTTAAATAGAAAACTTTCATTAAAATGAATGACCAAAGAAACCTAAAATTTAGAAATCATTTTTTGTTTATCATCCTTCTCAATCTTTTACAATTGGAATTGTTGCCGCAAGCAGCAAAGCTCGATTTCGAAAATTTCTCTGTTGATCAGGGTTTGTCCAGTCCAATGGTCCAGTGTATATTTCAAGACAGAAGAGGATTTTTATGGTTTTGTACTTGGAATGGTCTTTATAGATATGATGGGTATAGCTTTGTATCTTATAAACATGATCCCAGTGATACTTCCAGTATAAATAATTCTTATGCATCAACTATTTATGAAGATAAAGTAGGGATTCTGTGGATAGGTACCTGGCATGGACTTGAAAAGTTCGATTATTCGACCGGAAGTTTTATACATTATACACTGGATCCATCCGGAAGCGGAAGTGATTTAAGTAATAGTATTTGGGCAATCTGCGAGGATAAATATGGAATGCTTTGGATCGGTACAAGTAATGGCTTAAATAAATTTGACAGGTCCACAGGAAAATTTACTTGCCTACGGTATGATAGTACTGATCCCGGGAGTATAAATCATAATTCTATACATTCGATTTATGAAGACGAAACAGGCTCGCTCTGGTTTGGAACCGGCGGAGGACTTGATAAGCTGGATTTTACAACAAGTAAGTTTCAACACTATTGGAATGATTCAAGTAACAGGAGAAAGATCTGGGTTAATAATTCAAAATACTGGATCAATGCAATTTATGGAGATAACAACGGGACCATTTGGCTGGGTACGAATCGAGGATTAGTTGAATTTAATCAAAAATCAGGTACATTCAATGATTATCTGCCCAATCCAAATGAACAACAGATTTTAAGAGATAATTGGATTACATCAATCTGTCAGGATGCCTCAGGCATTCTTTGGCTGGGAACCCGGAACCTGCTCTACGCTTTCGATATAAAATCAAAAGAGTTTATTGGTTACGACTTTTATGATGTTAATGAGCCCGGAAGTGTGACTTACAATGAAATTTATTCTGTTTGCGTTGAGCGGTCCGGTACTTTATGGGTAGGAACCTATAACGGAGGTGCGAATAAATTTAAGTTGAAAGTAAATTCTTTTAAGAAATATTTGTCTGACAGATACGTTTATGGCATTATCGAAGATAAAGAGACGTTAATTATATTAACTTCAAAAGGATGGATTAAATTTAATCCTACATCCGAAAAAATTAATCCCTACTCATTTGGTATTGATAAACCTCTTCTGAAGGATTCAGGTGATTTATGGATCAAAGATTTCAGAGGTTATTTGTACAAAAGGGATATTCAGGGTAATATAAGATATTTTTATGACCTTTCAGGAAACAGATTTAATAAACAAATTTCTTGTATTTATAAGACTAGTAAAGGATTTTGGATTGGGACTGAGCAAGCCGGACTCTATGTTCTTGATCCTGCCAAAAATCACATTAGGGAGGTGTATAAAAGCAATCTAAGTATAACAAATATATTTGAAGATAGTTTTGGTTTGGTTTGGGTCAGCACCTTCATGGGAAAATTGCTTTGTTTTAATCAAAAACAAGCTATTATAAATGAATTTATTTCCGATCCGAAAATTTCCGGGAATATAAGCGGAAGACAGATCAGGGATATTCATGAGGATAAAAAAGGCAGATTATGGTTTGCTACAAATGTGGGATTAAATATATATAATCGTTTGACAAAGAAGTTTACGCACTTTGACGAAAAAGATGGTCTGTTAGATAATAATACGTATAATATACTTGA
>JBLNGL010000718.1:0-7155 GCA_050264735.1 Ignavibacteria bacterium
CGTTTCGGGTTTTTATAAAAGAATAGAGAACCTGATTTTCCAGGCTGGTTATCAATTGCGGAGCGGTGTTCCTACATTAGAAGGTTCAAATGTCCCCAATTCATGGCGTACTAACAATCCATGGATGGATACTTATGTGAACAATGAGTACCCGGCTTATTACAATGGATTTGAACTTGAATGGCAGACCCGGTTTTGGTATTTACCTTCCTTCCTGCAGGGCATAGTATTAAATGTAAATTATACAAGAATTTTTTCCGAAATTGATAAACAAATATTTTCAACAAAAAGGGTAATTACCGGGATTCCGCCCAGAACCAGCTATATCGTTACGGATACAATAAGAACGAGCCGAATGCCATATCAGCCAGGCCACATTCTTAATGTAACCTTTGGATATGATATAAAAGGTTTCTCCGCTCGTTTATCATATTTGTATCAAGGCGATAAGACTGCGTGGATTGCTAATGATGTAGCTTTGGACCAATCTACCAAAACTTATTACCGTTGGGATTTATCGATACAGCAAAAGCTTGACTGGGGCTTACAGATATATGCAAATTTAACTAACCTTAATAAAAGAGCAGATAGAAATTATACCGGCGAAATGGAAACAAATGCTTCATATGCTGAATTTTATGGTTTTACAATGGATTTAGGAATACGTTATAATTTATGACACAGAAGATCACAAACAAAAATATTCATAATAAAAATCATCGGAGGATTATTTATGAAACTTAATTACTGGTTTATATTTTTTGTACTTTTTGCTGCGGTTGTTTTTAGTCCGCAGGAAAAAGTGCAAGCCCAGAGTGATACACTTATTGTTGAGTGGTGGGACGGCGCAAATTTAATTCCGAATGCTCTTCGTACAGCTATCATAAATGATACGAATAGAACTGCAGGCCGCGTTTATAAGCTGCGGAGAGGAGGATATTACTTCAATGATGAAACCATTGAAAATGTCGGCTGGCATTTAAGAATTGTGGGTGAAGACCCTAATCCTAACGATCCTACCGGTCATCCTCCGGTAATTCAACAAATTGCCAGAGAGGATGGAACCCTGAATGGAAGAATGCTCACCGGGAACGGTTCTATAACTTTTAAGAATCTGTATATTATCGGATGCGATGATGGAGGTGCTCAGGGCTCTCTCTATCAACCAATCCAGATAGATGCAAGTAATTCTCGTTTTGTTATAGACAATTGTATTTTTGAACGTAATAATTTCTCTATAATTGCATGGACAGGAAAAAACAACGATATTTTTGTTACCAATAACATCTATCGTAACCTTGTAGAATATCCCCCTACGCAATTATGGACCGGACGAGGTCTTTCATTTTGGGCAGACCAGGATACCGTTATTGTAGAAAACAATACATTTTTTAATATTGCTTTTACTGCTTTACAGATAGAAAGCGGTATAGCAAATTACCTGAGGTTTAATCATAATACTTTAGTAAATATTGGCCGGGCTATAAATACCACACCATGGTTATATGAAGCCTATTTTGCAAATAACCTGATTATAAATGGTTATTGGGTTGGAGAATCTTTTAACAGGGATGAACTCCTAAGTCCTAACCGTGACCCAAGAGCATATAACTCAGGTATATTCGGCTTCACTTCTTTACCTTCTAAATATGGACCTGAACTGGGGCGTAAAATTCTGTTTACTCACGCTGCTGCGTGGCTTGATCCGAAATTTACTGCCTGGCAGGCTGATTCTTTGAGAGGTCAGCCCTTTATTGGTCCCGTAGTTAGGCAAGATTTTGTTGATCCATATGAAGGAATAGTAGTGAGAGATACTACATGGCTTTCTGAGAAACCGGACTTTCCTACTTATCCCACTGATGACATATTTGATAATATGACAAACTATATCGAGGAAGTCCGTGCATCTCAGTACTTTGGCGGACCAACACCATCAACCACATATTTTTGGATGTATCCGGTTGACGGAGGGGATACATTATTTAGTGCACCGAGCTGGCCGGGAAATACACCCAGAGGTGTTCCCGAAAACTTCAGCTATACAACTGCCGGTTTATTGGCTGCCGGTACTGATGGTTTAGCATTAGGCGACTTAAATTGGTTCCCCGATCAAAAAAATACTTTTGAAGCTAACAAAGAGCAATATGTAGCTGATATAGAGGAATTGGTACAAGGTATTGATGTCTCTGTCCTCGGAAAATTGGAAGCCGAAAGTACAACTTTAGGAGGCACGGCAGTAATAGAAGATTATGCCGGCGAATTACCCTATTTTCGAATGGAGGGTGGAGGTTTCATTGAATGGAGGTTTAACATGGCTGAAGCCGCAACTGTTGATCTCGTAATTAAAACAAGAAGTCAGGATGCAGTAAGAGGACAGCATATTCGTGTAAATAAAACCGAAGGTACCGGACTGCGAAATAACTCGGGTTACGGAGAATACTATTGGGACGATCTTGATCCCGTTATATGGAAAGCGTATACAATTACTGCAGCAAATCTTATTGAAAATGCCGCGGATTTGGATCTGCATGCGGGAGAAAACTTTATTAGAATTGCACCATCCTGGGGTTATCAGCAATTCCTCTCTATTGATGTTGTAGTAGGTGGTAATACAATTATATCTTTGAATGCAAGTAATGTTACAACTTATGATATTGTAACGTTGGTTAGTCCGGATCCCAGTATATATGTTCCCAGTGGTTTCAAGTCGGTAAATATGGGTGCAACGGGAACCCTTACATTTCCCTTTGATGCCTCAGCCGCAGGCGGTTATGGTATAACCATATTTTATCAGACGCCTAACGGAGCCCAGTCCGGACAGCTGACTGCAGGTACTCAAACAATAGATCTTTCATTCGAAGGAGAATCAGGAAACAGCGATGGACGTAATTTGTTTAGTGGCGTATTTCAGTTAGCTGCCGGTTCAAATTCTTTAACTTTGTCGGCGGGTAATTTATTAATTGATTGGATTCAATTTAATTCCGTTATTTCGGGAATTACCGAGCGTCCTGGAATTCCGAATGAATTCTCCTTAAGCCAGAACTATCCGAATCCTTTCAATCCGACTACAAATATCAATTTCAGCATTTCAAAACCATCAATGGTTAAATTGTTTATTTATGATATCTTAGGTCGGAAAGTTGCTACTTTGATTAATAACGAGATGAATACAGGTTCTTACGTATACAATTTTGATGCAAGCAGGTTTGCATCAGGCGTATATTTCTACAGCCTTGAAGCCGGTGACTTCAAAGTAACAAAGAAAATGATGCTTCTGAAATAGTATGGGACTTTTGAATTCCGGCATATCTGAGTCGGGCAGCTGGTTTACATCCGGCTGCCTTTTTTTATTACTTAGTATATTTATTTTTTTTTGGAAATTTTCCGGATGATTTCACGGAATTTGTTAATTTTACTGAGAACTAAATATTTTTTTATAGTGGTTAAGTAATTAAATTTAATGAATGGGGATAGTAAAAACTTTCTCCCCCGCTTTATTCCCTTTAGGGTATAATATAATTCCTAATTTTTAATTGAGAGCTTAATATGAACGACGAAACCCAGAAACTTTCCTTTAAAGAGAAACTTGGCTATGGTTTTGGTGATTTAGCATCTTGCCTGTTTTGGGCTACAATAATGTCTCAATTGCTTTTCTTTTATACAGATGTATTTGGTCTTACCGGCAAAGCTGCCGGGATAATGTTTTTTATTTCTAGAATATTGGATGCAATCTTCGATGTAGTAATTGGTATGACCGCCGATCGTACAAAATCCCGCTGGGGTAAGTTTCGCCCCTATATTTTATGGGGTGCAGTTCCTTTAGCAGTCTCGGCAGTGCTTGCATTTACAACCCCCAATTTTGGTGAAACCGGAAATCTTATTTATGCTTATATAACTTTTATATTGTTCATGTTTCTATATTCAACGGTTAATATTCCATATACAGCACTTCTTGGTGTTATAAGCGGGGATCCTGTTGAAAGAACCAGCGCTTCATCTTTCAAGTTTACCGGTGCTTATTTGGGCGGAATAATCGTTTCTGCTACAGTACTCCCATTTGCTGCATATTTTGGAGACGGTAATCCTTCTAAAGGATGGCAAATGACGCTTGGTATCTACGGCATTGCCGCAATTATTTTCTTTTTAATTACTTTCCTTTCTACACACGAACGGATTCAGCCTATTGCCAAGGAAAAAACATCTGTAAAAAATGATTTGAAGGATTTAACAAAAAATACACCCTGGATTTTATTATTCATAGTAACGATTCTTTTTATCCTTTTTGTTTGCATTCGCCTGAGTGTTACTACACATTATTTTAAATATTATGTCGGCGAACAGGCAAGTCCATTCCTTACACAAATTTTAAACTTCTTCATAATATATTTAGTTAATCCCCTATATAGTCTGTTAGGAAAACAAGAATTAAGTCTTTTAATTGAATCTCATAGATATGGATTTGAAGTCCTGGCTTCTATTTTTAATACCGTAGGCCAGGGATTATCTTTAGTGGGAGTACTGCTCGTTCCTTGGTTTACAAAACTTGTCGGCAGGAAAAGCGCAGTTACTATTCTTTTTATACTTGCTTTGATTTTTACCGGTTCATACTATTTCTTTAAACCGGAAGATTTAATATGGATTCTTGTTTTTCAAGTATTTGGTTCAATAACAGGCGGACCAATTTCCGCTTTGTTATGGGTTTTGTATGCAGATACAGCCGATTATTCGGAATGGAAAACCGGCAGAAGAGCAACGGGACTTGTATTTTCTGCATCAATAATGTCAAATAAAATCGGCTGGGCAATTGGGAGTATGATTGCTGCATTTATTTTAGATTTGACCGGTTTTGTAGCAAACATAGCTCAAAATATAGATGTTCAAAATGGATTAAAGGCTATGATGAGTGTAATTCCATTTGCTGTAGGAGCTATTGCATTAATTATTCTTACATTCTTTTACAAATTAGATGAGTCTACTATGTCTAAAGTTAAAGCCGATCTGGAACAAAGAAGAAAGGAAAGCGGCGAAGTTGTTGCACCGGTATGAGAGATGGAAGGTATAAGTTATAAAGGTATTGATGTTTAGTTGAAAAGACGTTCAGGTTTCAAAAATATTTGATCTTTCTTTTGTAGGACGAAGCGATAGCTTCGTCCACAACTATTTTTAAAAAGGATGAGATAATGAATAAAACGATAATTGGGGAAGCATTGCCCAGCATTCCATGGGAAGAAAAACCGTCCGGGTCTAATGACGTCCTCTGGAGATACAGCAAAAATCCTATTATCGGATGGAACCCGATTCCTAAGGCTGCGCGAATTTATAACAGCGCAGTTGCACCTTTTAACAGTGGGTTTGCCGGTGTATTCAGAGCAGATCAGAAAAACGGAAGGGCAACGCTTTTCTCCGGAAAAAGTATGGATGCATTGAATTGGGAAATTGGTCCTGACCCGATTTTCTGGGTTGATGAAAACGGCAGACCGAATCCTACAAGCTATGCTTATGATCCGAGAGTTGTAAAAATCGATGACACCTACTATATCGTTTGGTGCGATGATATGCATGGCGCTTCAATCGGCTTGGGAAGAACAAAAGATTTTAAAACATTTACACGTATGACTAATCCTTTAATGCCTTTCAATAGGAACGGGGTTTTATTCCCTAGAAAGATTAATGGAAAATATTTTCTGCTTAGCCGTCCAAGCGACAGCGGTCATACTCCATTCGGAGATATTTTTTTAAGCGAAAGCCCTGATCTTGTTTATTGGGGCAATCATAAATATGTAATGGGCAAAGGGGGAAAAGGCTGGTGGCAGGGGACTAAAATCGGCGCGGGTCCGATCCCGATCGAGACTACTGAAGGATGGCTTCTTTTTTATCACGGGGTTTCATACACATGCAACGGATTTGTCTACAGCTTTGGAGCAGCAATTCTTGATATAAATAATCCTGCTGAAGTACTTTATAGAACCAGAGATTATCTTTTAACTCCTGAGAAGGAATATGAAACGACAGGATTTGTTCCTAATGTAACATTTCCCTGCGCCAACTTATACGATGCTGAAACCGGGAGAATTGCAGTGTACTACGGCGCTGCAGATACTTATACTGCCGTTGCATTTACACAAGTAGACGAATTGATAAAATATATTAAGGCGAATTCGGAAGTCTTTTGAGTGATGGAAAATGGTAAATGGAAAATGGTAAATGGGAAGAGTAGAATAAGTTAAAAACATTTAAATTTTTTTAATATTAAAAGGGGAAAATAATGAATCCTAAAACAGAAGAGTTGCTCGACAGAGTCTTTTTATTTGGAGTGGATACTTTAAAATTCTTGATGACTCTTCCTAAAGAGAAAGTTTATGGGATTGTAATATATCAGTTGGGAAAAGCTTCAACTTCTTCAGGCTCAAATTATGAAGAAGCACAGGGAGCAGAATCTCCAAAAGATTTTAATCATAAAATTGGAATTGTACTTAAAGAAATACGAGAAAGTAATTATTGGTTTAGAGTATTGAATACTATAATGTTAAATTCTAATAATAAGGAACTGCAAAGATTGTTGAAGGAAAGTCTAGAATTAAAGAAAATTTTTTCTGTAATTAAAATAAAATCGGAAAATAATTTAAAAGTGAAATTGAAATCGATTTTAAAAACATTTTCCATCTTCCATTTTCCATTTTCCATTTGAGAAGCTTTATAAGGAGGGACAAATGCGCTTCGGATATTTCGACGACAAGAATAAAGAATATGTAATTGAACGGCCCGATACTCCGAAATCGTGGAGCAATTATCTCGGTTCTACCGAATACGGAGCAATAATTACCAATAATGCCGGCGGGTACAGCTTTTATAAATCTGCCGCACAGGGGAGATTTACTAGGCTCCGCTTTAATGTAATTCCTATGGATCAGCCCGGGAGATATATTTATATCCATGATAAAGATGATGAAGATTTCTGGTCGGCTTCCTGGCAGCCGGTTGGCAAATCATTAAAAAAATTTAAATCCGAATGCCGCCACGGAACCGCTTACACCAAAATAACCTCTGAATATTCTTCAATAAAAACCGAAACACTCTACTTTGTTCCTTTAAATAAAAATTATGAGTGCTGGCTGCTTAAAGTAACAAATCTGCATAAGAAGAAAAGAAGTTTAA
>JBLNGL010000719.1:0-3180 GCA_050264735.1 Ignavibacteria bacterium
TAATAATCCCTTAGTCAAATCTTTAGCTCTTATAGAACAATTTTCAATATTATCAATCAGCCGGAAGGTATTTTCATTTTCAGGAACCCTTTTTTTGAGAAGGTTTAGACTTCCGAAAATACTGGAAAGAAGATTATTAAAATCGTGAGCCATTCCGCTTGTTAATTTTCCGATAGTTTCCAGTTTTTGAGCCTGCTGAAGTCTTGTCTCAAGCGCATTGTTTAATTCTTCGTTGTAAGCACTATTAATTGCAACCGCTAAAAGATCTGCAAATTTTTCGAGGTAATTAACGTCCAGTGAGGAAAAAATTCCTTTCCCCTTTCCAATAATTATTACTGCCAGAAGTTCCCCATTATAAAAACAAGGTGAAGCTAATAAGGTTTGGCTTTGAAGAGCTCTCGTCAGATTGTAGGCAATATTCCCATGTTCATTTAAAGCCATAAGAGTATGCTTATTTACTTCAAACCATTTCTTTAAAAAAGAAAAGCTGGCTTTAATTTCTTTCTCAGCATCTTTTTTATTCTTTAAATGCTGATATTGATCAAAATATATATATTCAACTTTTCTATCCTTTTTAAAGATGACGGTTATACCGAAATTCCCTCTGCAAACTGCTACGCATCTTTTAAGTAGCTCCTCCGATACGAAGGTTATTGAATTTTCTGTTGTTAAAAATGAAAGGACTTCTTTAAGTACATTTTGAAAAGAAAGATCTCGATTCAGTAATTCCGCATCAAGATGGGTTGTGGTTTTTTCCTGAGCCCCGGTTTTTATTTTTAAAGTAAAGTACTCGGTTGCGGTCCCATTTTTAAGGGACGCTATCTCAAGTTTTTGATGTTCAGATGAAATTAGTGTTTCAACAGAATTTTTTTTCTTCTTCCCTGAATCCTGTTTTTTCCAATTTGCATTCGGGAAGAGATCCTCAAATTTTCTTCCCTTAATTTTTTTTAATCCGGCAGTTTCCTTAAAGCTTTTATTATACCAAATTATTTTTTTATTTGCGTCAGCAATTGCCAGACCACTCTCCGTTTCTAAGAGATCTTCCAGTGCGTATTTAGTAACAATTTTAGAGAGCATTCATTATTCTTGTTTAATTTCATATTTTTTAATCTTAGTGTAAAGTGTTTTTGGACTGATGCCTAAAATACTGGCAGTTCGAGTTCTATCCCATCTGTTATGCCTTAGCACTTTTGCTATATGCCTTTTTTCCATTTCCTCAATACTTAGAATTTCTTCCGACTTGCCGTTATCCTCATCAATTGTTGTCAGTTTTCTGGAGGAGGAAGCCGGCAGATTCAAATCTTCCACGTTTATATATTCTCCTTCTGCGAAGATTATTGCTCGTTCAATTATATGTTCAAGCTCTCTTACATTTCCGGGGAAATCATATGTAATCAAAGTAGCTTCTGCTTTAGGAGTTAACTTTTTAGGAGCTCTAATAGAAGATTTAGAAGTGAGAAAATGATTTGCCAGGAGAAGAATATCTTCCTTTCTTTCTCTTAAAGGAGGAATGGTAAGGGTAATTACATTTAACCGGAACAAAAGATCTCTTCTAAAATTTTTAATGTCTGCTTCTTCAAGAAGATTTCTATTTGTCGCTCCGATTACACGGACGTTTGAGGTTAGATTGGTTACTCCACCGATTCTGCGATATTCTCCATTTTCCAGGAAGCGCAGTAATTTAGGCTGAAGTGAAAGAGATAACTCGCCTATTTCATCGAGAAAAAGTGAACCTCCGTGAGCTATTTCAACTAATCCCTGCTTAGTAGATTTTGCATCTGTAAATGCCCCCCTTTCATGTCCAAATAATTCGCTTTCAATAAGCTGATCCGGCAGTGATGCACAGTTTACAACTACAAACGGCTTTTCAACTCTTGCGGAACGTTTATGTATATACTCGGCAAATAATTCTTTACCTGTACCGGTTTCCCCTTCAATTAAGATATTGGAATCGGATAGAGCTGCTTTGTTAGCCAAATGAAGTGTTTTATGAAGCTCTGAGCTGCTGCCTAAAATTTTATTGGGGTGTTTTTTATTTAGCTGGTCTGCAAGTATGGTGCTTTTAACAAATAGTTCTTTATGCTCAATTGCTTTGTTTATATCCAGAAGTAGCTCGTCAAAGTCATATGGTTTGGTAATATAGTGATAGGCACCCAGCTTAATACATTCAATTGCTTTTTTAATTTCAGATTTAGCAGTAAGAACAATCACCTGGATCGACGTACAATAATCGTTTGCAAATTTTAATACCTCTTCACCCGGCACATTCTGCATTTCAAGGTCCAGTAAAAGAACATCATATGAAGGTTTTCTTTTAATAGCATCAATTGCATAACTTCCATCATAAACAGTATCAACCGAAAAACCTTCTTCGAGAAGCTGCTCTTTTAATAGATAACATAGAGTTTCATCATCGTCACAGACTAGTATTTTTGAATTTTTACTGCTCATATTTAATTTATATTTATATTAAAAATAACTTGTTTACTTGGATAAAAAAGTTCAATTTTTTATATTTCGGGCTCCTAAAAAGGGGCGCGTAGCTCAGTGGTAGAGCATCTGCCTTTTAAGCAGAGGGTCGGTGGTTCGATACCACCCGCGCTCACAATGTAACCCCACTTATTTTTACCTTCAATTACTCATTGGTAAAAGTTACTTTCCTAAATTTAGTTATAATATACAATTAATAAAATAATCTAAATAATGGTTTCTGTTTTATTTTTATTGAAATTGGAATACTAAATATGATTATAGCTCAAATTCTGATATTTTCTATTAAATTAAATTAGATTTACTTATTTATGTGAAAAAAATGAGTTTTTAGAATGGGAGAAATTGTTTTTTGGACATTGTTCAGAATAGTTTTGCTGATTCCTGTTCTCTGGATTTTGAGAGGTTATATTGATTTTGGATTTTGGTGGATTATTTCAGCAATGGGCATTTATGTAATTATAATTCATCCGGCAATTGTTCATTACAAGCTTTTTGAAGAGAAAAATAAAGAAGTAATTGAATCATCTTTGTGCTCAACCTGCAGAAATTTTGATAAGAGCGCCGTTCTTTGTTTAAAACATGACCGCCATCCCTCAATTAATTACATCCCGTGCGAAGGATTACACTGGGAACCTAAAACAAACAACGCACTGGATAAAGAAAATCTCTTTGAAAATGAAAATTAAA
>JBLNGL010000720.1:0-3345 GCA_050264735.1 Ignavibacteria bacterium
TGACTACCTAATGACTACCTAATGACTACCTAATGACTACTTAATGACTACTTAATGACTACAAATGACCACAAATGACTTTCATTTCCCAGCGTAATCTTCGCACTTCGGCGATATTGAAAAAATCTTCCCCGGGTTCAGAATATTGTTCGGATCAATCGACAATTTAATTCTCTTCATAATTTCTATTCCGGCGGCTCCTGCTACTTTTTCCAGGAACTGTTTTTTAGCCAGCCCTGTTCCGTGTTCGCCTGTTATTGTACCTCCAAGTTTGATTGCTTCATTAAAAATAAAATCAAAAGCTCTATGAGCATTTTCAATTTCCTTTTTATCTCTTTCATCGGTAAGACAAGTAGGATGCAGATTGCCGTCCCCTGCATGACCGAAATTCCCGAATGTCACATTGAATTTCACTGAAGCTTCGGTTACTTTTTCAATCATTATCGGGAGCTCGCTTCTCGGGACGGTTGCATCTTCAAGTATTGTCGTAGGACGTTTTCTTGCCAGAGCGCTGAATGCACTTCTTCTTGCAGTTTTTAAATTTAAGGATTCAATAATATCTCCGGCGGTTTTAATTACGGAGGCATTATTTTTCGCGAGTATATTTTTTATTATCTCCGCATCTTCCTGAACTATGCTCCCTCTTCCGTCCACCTCAATCAGCAGAATTGCTTCACTGTTTCTAGAAAGTCCGATATGGACAAAATCTTCTACGCAGTTTACCGTAGTTTTATCAAGGAATTCCATCATACACGGAACTATATGAGAGGCAATAATACCGGAGACTGCCTTTGCGCTGTCGGACAGTTTATCAAAATAAGCGAGTATTGTTACAAAATTTAGCGGCTTCGGAATTAATTTAAGCAGAATTTTAGTGATGATCCCGAGAGTTCCTTCGCTTCCCACAATAAAGTCCCGGAGATTATAGCCTGCCGAATCCTTCATATTTTTTCCGCCGGTTTTAAGAAGCTCACCGTCAGGTAAAACCATTTCGATTCCTAGCACATAATTTTTTGTAACGCCGTATTTTAATCCTCTTAATCCTCCGGCATTATTGGCAACATTGCCGCCGATTGTACAGACGTTCATGCTTCCGGGATCGGGGGGATAAAACAAATCAATTTTTTCTGCTTCCTTCTGCAGATCTGCAGTTACTACTCCCGGCTGAACCAATGCAGTCAAATTATTGGTATCTATTTCCAGTATTTTATTCCATTTTGTCATTACCATTACAACAGAGTTTTCAACCGGGATTGCTCCCCCGCTTAAACCCGTGCCTGCGCCGCGCGGTACAATGTTAAATTTTTCTTCATTAGCCAGTTTTAATATTTCCGAGATCTGCATTTCATTCTCCGGAAATATTACTGCTTCGGGCAAAGTGCGGAAAATCGGAGTAGCATCGTAAGAATAACAAAGCCTGTCCTCTTCCGAATCAAAATAATTTTTTGAACCGGCTATGGTTCTTAACTTATTCTTTATCGAGGAATTCATTTTTTAATACCAAAAGATGATATTTTAAGAAAATTTTTCTTAAGGATATCAAAATAGAGAAAAAATGATAATCAGTTTAAGGTAAATTTCAGAGCAGTAATTAAAGCGAACGGTTATGAAACTCTATTTAAAATCAAGCTGACAAGGAAGGCGACAATAATTATTAAGCCCACGTAAATGAAAAGATATTTATATGATTTGGAATTCATTGTAAAAGTAGACAGATAACCCCGCCATCCGCAGTTTTCACACCTGCACATTTTGAAAATCGTAGTTCTTTTTACAAATGCTTCCATGAAATTCCTGGAATGGGAATATTTAAGCTTATTGGGAAGCTTACAAGAGGGGCATCTTGTAAAGAGCGGATCTACTCTTAAAAGAATGCGGGTTCTTTTCATGCCCCGAAAATAATTTTAATAACAATTACTATCAACAATACGGCAAATATTTTTTTTAATCTGGGCGAGGAAGTTTTAAGCACAATTTTAACTCCTGTAAGCGAGCCGAGGGCAGAAGCAATTCCTAGGGGCAGACCGGCAATTAAATAAATGTATCCGATTTGATAAGGAACCCCGAAACCAGTTACTTCCTGAATTGAATACGACAAAGAGGAGGAAATCATTGTGCATGCGGTTATTATTGATGATGTTCCGATTGCTTTTTTAATTTCCGTACCGTACAGGTAAACTAAAATGGGTACAAACAATATCCCTCCGCCGATTCCTGAAAATGCAGAGATACCTCCCACCAAGAATCCAAAAGCCGGAAGGTACTTTTCACTTAAAATAATACCGGAAAAAATAATGCTGCTGCCGTTTTCAAAATACATCCTTACTGCGGCAAAAATGAATATAAATGCAAATATGATCTGAAGGAAAAAAGGTTTTACGTTTACAACAAAAAAGGGAAATATAAAGGATGCGATAATGCTTCCGGATGCAATAAGCACTGCTTTCCCGGAATCAGTGTTCTTTTTTAGAAAATGTTTTGTTCCCGAAGTTACTGTTGCAATTGAACCTGAAAAAAGTGAAGTCCCCAATGCAATATATGAAATCTGAGAAGGATCAACTTTTGTGAAAGGAAGAATTAAATAGAGCAGCGGAACAAAGATCAACCCGCCGCCGATCCCCAGCATTCCGACTAATATTCCTGTAAGATAACCTGCTGCAATGAGCAAAGTTAATAAGTAGTATTCATTCAATTATTTTTCAGCAGCCTTTTGTATAAACCCGGATTATTGATGATATCCAAGGCTGTCTGGAATTGAGTATCATATTTCAGAGCTTCCCTGGCTCTGGCTTCGGCTCCAAGGTAACGGGATGCAAGCTCAAATTTAATTTCCTTAGTCAATTCATTCCTGAATAATTTTAATTCCCCGTTCCCTTTTATTTCAAACTGGTTTTTTATTCTGCTTAAATCGGCAACAACATTGTCTCCAATTCTTTTATCTTTTACTTCCTGGATCAATTTCTCCACCAGTTTATCTGCCTCAGACTGATAAGTAAATTTCTGATCAGCTAAATACTCTTTGAAATTTTCAAAAAGCTTATCATCATTCAAGGAATTAAAATCCGTATTAGGATTACTGTAGTAGTAGTGGTCGGCAAACTTAAAGAAAATTCCTTTTGCCAGAAGTTCCGTAACTATCTCAGGCAGATTTTCAATTGAGACTATTGAATCCGGGGTAATTCCGCCGGCACTATACACCACTCTTTTATTATCTGTTAGAAAAGGAGTAGACGAAAGAGAATCTTCGCCGGTGAATATATCATTATCTTTTGTGTAATCAATTTTTTGGATGCACCTGCCGCTGGGTGTATAATATTTGGCGGTAGTTATTTTCAAAGATGTATT
>JBLNGL010000721.1:0-6493 GCA_050264735.1 Ignavibacteria bacterium
ATCAAATGGAACCACTCTCAGAATATTGATCCGACTTTGAAGTTTGATGCAATACTTGAATTCGCTTCTGGGAGCAGTTTTTATAGACAAAACGTCTCTGACCAAAGTGAATTACTTAGAAATGACATTATTTCGAATGCAACCATTCATAAATCATGGGAAGAATCCGGAAACAGCCTTTCATTAGGGTACAGCAGGAATCAGGATTTGGAAAGCGGAGATATTGCCGAAGTCCTCCCAAACCTAGCTTTTAACATGTCGCAAAAATATCCTTTCAAAAGAGAAGTCGGATCCGGAAGCCAGAGATGGTATGAACTTATTGGATATAAGTACTACGGGCAATTGCAGAATAACCGGAATAAAGCAGCGGGTAATTTAAAAATTAGGGGTGCCATTCAGCATCAGCTTTCTATAAGTGCAGCACCCAAAATAGGTTATTTAAATATTACACCGAATATAAATTATACGGAAAGATGGTATAATAAACGGGTCGAAAAATATATGGAATATACTCCGGCTCAACCCGACTCACCTCAAACCAATGCTGGATACACTCTGGTAACTAACGATGTTAAAGAAATAAATTTCGTAAGAACATTCAATTTGGGGGTTTCTGCATCCACAAAATTTTTTGGAATGCTTCAGTCGAATATTTTTGGAATCAGCGCAATCAGGCATCAGGTTGAACCCAGAATTTCATATACTTATACACCCGATTTTTCGAAACCTTTTTGGGGCTATTATGATACTTATGTCGATTCTCTCGGCAGGGAGGTAGAATATAACAAATTCGAAAGAGAACTTTTTGGAAGTATTCCAAACCGGGAATCTCAAAACATTAACTTTTCAATCGGAAATGTTTTTGAAATGAAAACTGCTGCCGATCCAACCGATACAACCTCAAAAGAACAAAAAATCCGGTTATTGAACCTGGATGGAAGCGTCGGTTATGATTTCGCTGCCGATAGTTTAAAATTTTCGGATATCAGTTTAAGTGCCCGGACTCAAATCGGCGAATACTTTAACTTTTCCAGTTCAGCAATTTATACATTGTACGATTATGCAGGGAATCGAAGAATCAACAAATTTTTAATTAGTGAAGGGAAAGGATTGTTCCGCTTAACGAATTTGACTTTTTCAATTGGGACAAGCTTGTCCGGCGAGAAAATTCAATCTGCTTTTGCAGGGAATCAAGAAGAAGTTCTACCTGAAGATGAATTTGGATTGCAGGAAGAAAGAAGCGGTTATAAAGGAATTTATGAAGAAAAAGAATCTGATTTTTCTATCCCCTGGGATATCTCTCTTAACTATAGTTATTCTTTTTCCAAACCGACCGCATCAGGTTCTACAACAAGTTCAAGCATCAGCGGCGGTTTTAATTTTAATTTAACCCCTAATTGGAAAATATCTGCTTCCGGGAGCTATGATTTTAATAATAGACAGTTTGCCGCACCCAGTATCGTAATATCAAGGGATCTGCACTGCTGGCTGATGAACTTTACATGGAACCCAATCGGGACTTACAGAGGCTATCGATTTGAGATAAGAGTTAAAGCTCCTCAGCTTCAGGATTTGAAGGTTACGAAACAGGATCGATTCTTCAGCGGAAAAAGATAATTATAAAACCAGTATGCAGTAATCTTTTAGTTCTTAAATTCTGTACAAAACGGAAAAGTTAAATTTGAAGCATAGAAAGTAAAAGGGATACATTAGTAGTAGGAATATAAAGAATTAAAGCTCCAGAGGAGCATATAAACAAGTATAATAGTAAATGGAAGGGACTAAGGAATAAGAAGAATTATAAAAATGGAATACTACAATCCTGATGGATTGCCCCGAGGAAAGTAGCCAGCCAATAGCAAGTACAAATATGAAAGAAATAATTATTGACGGGAATAATTTAATCGGCAGGAATAAAGCTTTATCAATAATTCAAAAAAAAGATAAAACCGCAGCGAGAGAGAAGCTGGCATTTTTGCTGGATAGATATTATTTAAATAAGGTTCTTAATGCTTACCTTCATTTTGACGGGTATAAAAGCATTTCAATCAAGATTGAAAATATCAGGATTATATATTCAAATGAAAAAACAGCCGATGAAAGGATAAAAACTCAGATTGAACAGGCAAAAAACAGGAAGAACATCACGGTCGTAACCTCAGATAGAAATCTGCAGCAGTTTGCAAAAGCCTGCAGCTGCGGAATTATATCAAGTGAAAATTTTTGGAAAATAGTTCAAAGTATAAATCAGCAGGATGATGAACAGAGCCGGATCGATGAAATCAATAATACCGAAGAGTTTAAAAAAATTTTTAATGCAAAATAAACCGGCTTCTCTTTCTTCTTAGAGGAATTCCTATTAAAAACCTTTTTCATTCAAAATGATTTAATAGTAAAGATCAGAAACTTGACTGAAAATTAAATGAGATCCCCGCAGGCAGATTCACCTGGTTTAATATACCGACAGAAAAATTCCAGCCCAATTCGGAGCTTTGTCTTTTATTATATGCCGAAACTAATCTAACGGCATTTATTGCGCTCATAATCCGGTTTAATATTAACCCGCCAACTACAAATCTTATATTATTATAAGCTTCTTCACTGGAAGTCCATTGACTGCGGTATCTTTTCCTATCATTATCCGACCAGCTCCAATAATACTGCTGAGCATCGTACATTGCGGCAAAGTTTCTCTCTAATGCTTTCGCATCATTATATGCATCAATATTTTCGTAAACGCCTATATTAGCAAAATATTCTTTGTTTTTGCCGGCGGTATTGACTCCTCCGTTAGAAGTAGCAAAAGATTTGTATTTCTCTTCCTGCCAGTTAGCATAGGCATTCATTCCGATGTAAACTCCCCAGAGTGCTCCTTCCGCAATCGTGAAATATTTTCCGCTTGAATAGGATTCAGCGTAAAGTTCTCCCATTCCCGGGAGAAGAAGCGAATAAATTATTGCTAAGCCGGTATTTTTCTTTTTAGGATTATTAGTAAGGAGGGAATCTTTCGTGAATGAAGGCACCGGCGATTTCATCCGGTTCTCGATCCAGAGTTGTCCTCCGTATTCATCTATTTGGTTTTCAGAAGAATTATCCTGTGAAAAAAGAGCAGATGTACAGGTTACAATAAATATTAATAATATTTTCATTTTTATAATTGAAATTTCTGCATTAACCTGCTAAAGAATCAATTGAATTTTTAATCCCCACCGGTTGATTGATTGAGCGGGTAATGATTTCCCCGCAGCACCGGCTATCGTCAGCAGCAGTAACTATTACTCGGGTAAATTCATTTACTAAATTTGCATTGAATTGAGTTTGAAATCTAACATAATTTGAAGAAAATCCTTTCATGATTCCGTCCCTGTTTTCAGCTTCCAGCAGAACTTGTAATTCTTTGCCGATCATTTTTTTATAAAATTCATTTTTTTTCTTTTCACTCAACATTCTTAAAATATTAGTTCTCCGCTTTCTTTCATAGGCATCAACAACTCCGTCATAATTTATTGCTTTAGTGTTAGGTCTTTCACTGTAAGTGAAAACATGAAGATAACTCACCGGCAGATCGAGAAGGAAATCGTGTGTTGTTTTAAAATCATTTTCTGTTTCCCCGGGGAAACCGGTTATAACATCAACGCCGATTCCCAGGCCCGGAATCCGGTTTGCACACCTATTAATAATTTCTTTGTAAAATTCAGCTTTGTATCTCCGCTGCATTAATGCCAAGATTTTATTGCTTCCGCTTTGAAGAGGAATATGAAAATGCTTGCATAATTTTTCACTTTCGGCTGTAAGCTTGATTATTTCCTCGGAAAGCAAATTCGGCTCAATTGAGCTGATCCTTATTCTAAATTTTCCGGTAATTGCAGTTAACTTCAGCAGCAGTTCATACAGATTTGTTTTATAAGATTTTCCGTAATCGCCTACGTTTACACCGGTTAAAACAATTTCTTTATATCCTGCACTGATAAGCTTTTTAAAATCAGTTTCGACCTCATCCGGATTCATGCTTCTGCTCTTGCCCCGTGCAAGAGGTATGGTGCAGAAAGAACATTTATAATCGCAGCCGTCCTGGATTTTTAGAAAGGCACGTGTTCTTCCGGTTATTTCAGGCTCGGTCGAATGGGACGGACCGAATTCATCCAGCTCATCTGCAGGGGAAACATAAATGCAGGACAATCCTGTTTGTGAAGGTTTTTTTTCTTTAGCCAATATAGGCTTAAGATAATTAAGCAGCCTGAATTTTTCTTTGGCACCCAGAATTAAATCTACTCCCTTTATCCTAGAAATTTCATCAGGTCTTAATTGAGCATAGCAGCCGGTTACCACTACGAAAGCTTGAGGATTTTGTCTTAATGCCCGTCTCACAAACTGGCGGCATTCTCTTTCTGCATTTTCAGTGACCGAACATGTGTTGAATACATACACATCAGCGTTTTCCTTAAAATCAACAATCTGAAAACCGCTTGAATGGAATTGTTCTCCTATTGTTGAAGTTTCGGAAAAATTAAGTTTGCAGCCTAAGGTATGTAAAGCAACTTTATTCATTTGCCTGGCACTAAAAAAAAGAGCGGGAAAAATTTACCCGCTCTTCAAATAATCTGAAATTATAATTATTTTTCTTTCGAATGTTCTTCCGGAACTTCAAAAATCGGGAAATCGGATGAATCTACTTTTCCCGGATCTACACTAAGTATTTCCTGAACGGAAACTCTGTCAAGTTTATGCCGATCCAAGTAATTTCTTACATCTTCTTCCGACTTCTCTTTCAGGGCTGCGATTGCGCTAAGAACGATTTTTTTGTTCTCTTTATCGAACTCAATAACTTTAAGGGGAATTACATCATCAAAAGGAAAATGATTGACGATATTTTTAACTTTTGCCGGTGCAAGCTGGCTGGATGGTACAAATCCGTCAACCTTCTCGGGAAGTTCGGCAATTAATCCTTTTTCGATTATTCTAACTACTTTCCCTTCAGTTAAAGTACCGACAGCATATGATTTTTCAAACTGTTCCCACGGATTTACCTGTACTTGCTTATGCCCCAGAGAAATTTTCCTTTGCTCAATATCGGCGTTCAGTACAATAACCTCCAGCTTTTCTCCTTTTTTAACAACCTCACCAGGATGACGTATCTTTTTAGTCCAAGAAAGATCCGAAATATGGACTAATCCGTCTACACCCGGTTCAAGCTCGACAAATACTCCGAAATTAGTTAAGTTCCTAGCAACTCCCGTATGCTTTGAACCGACAGGATATTTAGCCATGAGCGATTCCCAGGGATCCGGTTCAAGCTGTTTGATACCGAGCGATATTTTCTTTTCATCTTTATCAAGGCTTAATATTACCGCTTCAACAAGCTGTCCCATTGAAACCACTTGGGATGGATGCTTGATATGCTGGGTCCAGCTCATTTCGGAATTGTGAATTAATCCCTCGATTCCTTTTTCTATCTCAATAAATGCACCGTAATCGGTGAGAGATACTACACGCCCTGTAACCTTATCGCCGACTTTATATTTTTTGTTGATATTTTCCCAGGGATGAGGAAGCAGTTTCTTTAAGCTGAGCGATATTCTTTTCTTCTCATCGTCAAAATCTGTAACTACAACTTTGATCGTCTGATCAAGCTTTAGAACTTCATTGGGATGATTAATTCTTCCCCAGCTTAAATCTGTAATATGAATTAATCCGTCAACTCCGCCCAGGTCGACAAATACTCCGAAGTCTGTAATTGCTTTCACAGTTCCTTCAAGTATCTGACCTTTTTCAAGGCTGTTTAAAATTGCCTGGCGCTGATCGGATATTTCCTCTTCGACTAAAACTTTATGGGAAACAACAACATTTTCAGTAGGTATATTTACCTTCACAACCTTAAAATCCATCATTTGTCCGACGAATGCATCAAAATCTCTAATTGGTCTAATATCGATTTGGGATCCTGGCAGAAATGCTTCCATTCCCATTAAATCCACAACCATTCCGCCTTTAATCCTTTTGATTATTTTTCCCTGGAGCACTTCGCCGGTCTGGTAGGAATTAAGAACTTTCTCCCATACCTTCAGAAAATCTGCTCTTTGTTTGCTGAGTACAAGGTTTCCTTCCTGATCCTCAACACTTTCGAGAACGACATCGACCTCTTTTCCAATCTTCAGTTCGTCAGGATTTGTAAATTCAGCTTTTGATATAGAACCTTCGGATTTAAATCCTACATCCAGAATGACGCTGTCATCCTGTATCCTGACTATTTTTCCTTTTATTAATTCTCCTTCTTTTACATCCCGGAAAGAATCGGAATACAGCTTTGCTAAGCTGAGAAATTCTTCCTGTGTGTATACCGTATCGAAATTTCTTTTCGCCTTCTTGTATTCATCGGGTGTCACAACATTTATTTTCGTTTCTTTTGTATCTCGGGGCATTAATCCTCCTCATCAATTTTCGCCTTACGGCAAGTTAACCTGCTTAATTATTAAAGCTACCGAAAAAATAATAG
>JBLNGL010000722.1:0-3404 GCA_050264735.1 Ignavibacteria bacterium
ATTAAGCCCTGATGACTGGTTAATGACCTGTGAAAGCAGCTTTTCCGGGATTTTAGAGCTTTTGGAAAGCCTTTCCAGCGAGAGTAACGGATCGGTAAATAGTTTGTTTGAAGTCAGAACAGCAATAATATTTTCTAGTTGAATGGAAAGTTCATTTTCAGATAGAGGAGTTGCCTGGTACTTTAAAGACCCTATTAAAGCATCGGGATTATTCAGAGAAAAAATTACAAGGAAATTAATGATGATGAATACCACCGAAAAAAATATTCCCGTCATGAAAATACAGATGTCGGTGTACTCAAGAATATTCCAGATGATAAAGATTATAAGCTTTAAGAAAAACAAGACTACAGTGCTTATCAATAAAATCTTAAAGAATCTTAATTTGGATTTCTCTTTTTTTGATTCGAATGCAGGTTTAAGATCTTTTAATATGAAAATGAAGTATAGAATATTCTGGATAAAGAGGAAAGAGATTAAATAAATAGCCGTCGGGTAAAAAACATACCGCGGCTTATTCCGGATGAAGACCTCCGAGAAAATGTAAATAAAGATTATTAAAAACGGAACGGCATGAAAAAGAATTTTAAAATTAAAATTATTTTCAGGTCTGAAGAGGCTGCGGAAGTAAATATACAAAAGAGGCGCAACAAGAAAGATAGTCAGATTCATCAGATGACCTGTATCTGCAGTAAAAATGCTTTTTGATTGAGCCAGTAATATAACCGAGCCGGAGACAAATATTCCCCAGATAATCAGGAGAATGCTGATTAAAATTCTATGCTGCGGATTTCCTTTTTTCTTAATGAAGAGATAGAAAGAAATAAGAAGTATCTGGAACAGCGAAACCGGAACCAGTATGCTCAAGGTCCATTCTATCCAAGCCATTATTTCCCCGCCCCGTTAAATCTAAACGTTAATATTCTTAGCCGTAAATTAAGGATTTTTTGAAATATAGAAAATGCAGTGTAAAATATTTCGTAAGAGCTAAGTTCAAGTTCAGGTTCAGTTTCAAGTTCAAGTTATTGAAAACATAACTACTTCTTGAACTTGCTCTTGAACTTGAACTTGTTCTTGAACTTAGGATTAGTTCTTAGATTTATAGTTCCGAATAAAACTTCTGCAGAATATAAAATGCCTTCTTTTTAATGCCTCTATCCGAAATTAATCCCTTCCTGTTCCAATGATCCTGTATTCCCGGCAGATTTCTCCGCGGTGAGCGGAAATCGGCAAGAATCCATGGAGTCATCCCGCTTAAATTAGGAAAGCGCTTCATCAATTTTATCTGATGTTCATAGACATTAGCCTGGTATTCTTCAGTCCATCTAGTCAGGCTGTCTCCGTGAAGTCCTTGAAGCGCATCTGCACCAAACTCGCTTATGATAACCGGTTTGTTGTACTTAGTTTGATAATTAATCTTATCAATTTTATCCGGCAGACCGTCGTACCAGCCGAGGTATTCATTTAATCCTATTACATCTAAATATTCGCCGAAAGGATCATCAATCATTATTGTTTTTTCATTTATATAATGATTTTCAAGAGCAGCCGTAATTAATCTTGTGCTGTCGAGAAAACGGGCCTGTTCATTTAATTTCTTTAAAAATGATAGTCTTTCATCGCTCAAAGGAGTTTCATTTGAAACCGACCATAAAATTATGGAAGCCCGGTTGTTATCCCTTTTTATCATTTCTGTTAATTGATTTTTTGCATTCAGGAAAGTTTTTTCATTATTCCAGAGAATTGTCCAATAAACCGGAATTTCGGACCAGATTAAAACACCCATTTCATCGGCTAATCTTACAATATTTTCATTATGCGGATAATGAGCAAGACGTATGAAATTTCCGCTTAATTCCTTTAACCAGCTAAAAATTATTTTTGCATCTTCTTTAGTATTTGCTCTTCCGCCTTTCAAAGGAGCTTCTTCATGTACGGAAATCCCTTTCAGGAAAATTTTCTTCCCGTTTAATAAAATATCCGGACCATTTACTTCAATCCTTCTGAAACCTATTTTTTCTTTTACAGTGTCGGATTCCGATTCAATAATTACATCGTAAAGCTTTGGATTTTCAGGCGACCACAATTCTACTTCTGCATTGAATAAAAAATTACTGTATCCCGAATCATTTGAAGTAAAAAGATTTTCCGAGTGAATTTCCGGAATTTTGATTTTTATTTCCTGATTTTTTTGATTCCCGTCCAGCATAATCCATCCGGAAATAGTTTTATCGGATCCTTTACGCAGCTGTATAAAATAGTCCTTAATAAAAGCAGATGGGACTTCAGCTAAGTTAACATCTCTGGTTATTCCCCCGTAGTTATACCAGTCGGTATTTAGAGTCGGAACAAACTCCCGGCTTCTTTTATTATCAACCTTTACTATTAAAAAATTATCTTTTTCTTTAACCAGGTTTGTTATTTCGAAATTAAATGGAGTAAAACCCCCCTCATGGTCTCCAAGTCTTGCCCCGTTCAGGTAAACAACAGCTTTATAATTCACAGCACCAAAATGAACAAACAACCTTCTGGTTGGACTGAGGGCCTGATAATCAAAATCTTTTTTATACCATATTGTTCCTTCATACAGAAGAAGCTTTTCCTTTTGTGTATTCCAGTCACCGGGCACTTTGAGAGTTTCCGATTTATCGAAATCATATTCAATCAAATCGGATTTATTTTGCGGCTTCTGATTTTTAAAATATCCGTTTTCCGCCGGTTCATACCTGTAATTATAGTAGCCGTTTTCATAAGGATCTATAATAATCTGCCAATTTCCGTTCAGAGAAAAAGTTTTGCGTGCTTCTGTATTTATTAAAGAAGGCGCTTGGGATTTTATAACCGAAGCGAATACAAAAATCAGAGGAAATATTTTGAGAAGCATAATACACCTGCAGGGATTAATTCAGCGCCAAAATAGTAAATTTTCAGACGAAATTTGGTAAAAATGCTGATAGGTTTAATTTTTAAGGTTTTCTTAAATAATAAAAATGCAGTGATTTTACCGTTAAAAACTATCCCGGCACTTGCTTTTTAATGTTTACTTGCCTTATATTTAAAGTCAAAAAATTCATCTTTCCTAAATAAATAAAGTAAACTATGCTTGATGACTTAGATAATAAAATACTCCAGATTCTCCAAAAAAAAGGAAGAACAAAGCGGAATGAACTGGCGGAGGCTATTGGTTTATCAATACCTTCTGTAAGCGAGCGGCTTCATAAAATGGAGGAGAAAGGGATTATTGAGGGATATTATACGAAAATTAATAGAAAAGCCTTCGGATATGATATCATGGCTTTTATTCTCGTAATGATGGATTCCTCCAAGCATTATAAAAATTTAATTGCACATGTAGAAAAAAATCCGAATATACTGGAATGCCATTCTGTTTTGGGCGAGGGTTC
>JBLNGL010000723.1:0-6711 GCA_050264735.1 Ignavibacteria bacterium
CTGGGATGTTTCTGTGCCGGGGTATTATTGAAAAATAAAAAAATGAACAGAATAAAATTTGTTTTCATAAATAGTTTCATTTTCTCTCCATTAAACCTGTTTGAATAAAAGCTTAATTAATAATTTTAATGTTGTCTACCCATACCAATTCGCAGGCTCCGCCTCCGGTATCATCTCTTGATAATGAGCTTTTCCAATACCAGCCTTTCTCCCCTTTAATCTCAATTAAATATCCATTAATCTGGATTAAGCTCCCCTTATAAACTTCATCGAATTCACTTTCGATGAATTCGTCAGCCGGAACAATATGCATGTTTGAACTATGACTTGAAATTTCTTTTGAAGCCATAGGCAGGTATTCTGCTTTCCAGTGATACCATCTGTTCCTTTGTGTAATATCCAGCTTGTCGATTACTGCCTGGTCCGACATTGGACCCCATCCTAATGCCAGATCAAGCGGGGAAATTTTGCTGCCGCTGTCAAAAGAAAAATAATTTTTACTCAGCACCCTTGCTTTTATTTTAAACTCGGCTAAAGGGATAATAGTAAAACCATTCTTCTGCCATGGAGATTTGTTATAAACCGTTCCCTGTAGCGGATTTTCCTTAACCAGAATTCCCGGCGGATAAGTAATTTCCTTTTCCGGCCAGAAGTTATAAACTAATATACCTGCGGCAGCAGCTAAAATGATGAGACTTAATTTCTTCAAGAAGAAAACTCTTTTTACTTAAATTTTCACAAAATAAGTGCCATCTGATTAGTTGAAGGATTTTAACTAAATTTAGGGGAAATTCACAAAATGCAATGGAATCTGTAGTAATTACAAATAATTTTTTTAATGAAAATTACTGAAGACTTGGGGAATTAATTTAAAGGATTTCTGAGGATTTAGAAATTTATTATTCGAGCAATAGCTGCTTTCATTTTTTCATAATGAGTTCCCTTCCAATATATCTTGTTGCAGGTCCTGCAGTAAGAGAATTCATTCTGATGTTCTCTTATTTTCGGCGGCAGTTTTTCTTGTATATCTTTTTTATCTACATTTATTAATTCCGTATTGCACTGAATGCACTTGGTGAACTCTTTTATCTCGTTCCTAAGATCAAATCTGTTGATCAATTCTTTTATTTGCAGATCCGGATTATTATTTCTGAGCCAATATCCATGAGTTATTTCATTTCTTTTAAGCAGTTCTTTATCTTTGGTTAGGATAACTCTTCTTTCCTTTAAGGATGTTTCAATTATTTCATTTTTCTTATAACTATTTCGATAAAAAGTATCTAAGCCGAGCATCCTCATATATTTTACTAAAGTACCGAGTTGAACATCAACTATGAATTTCGGATTTCGTAAAGGTTTTCCTCTTAAATGCTGGGCATTGGAAATATCAAATGACTCGAACTCAGGATAAACGCTGATTTCATCTTTATCCTGAACGATGTAATTAAAATCCACAGAGTAGCCGTTAACCAAAATCATATCAACTTCAATGTGAGGCACCCCCAGCGACTCAACCATATCTTTAATTGAATCTCTTCCACGGAAATTATGTTCAAACTGCTTTTTCTTTTTCTCTTCAGGGAGAAAATCGTTTAATTCTTCATAAAATCGAAAGTATGCGGTTTTCATATTTTTAGGAAATGAATAAATAACTATTGCATATAATATGGCTTATCGTTAACATATTTAAGGAAAAATCTTCAATTTTAAAAATTATGAAAGGGGTAGTTATGAAAACTTTCATAAAAGTATTTCTTCTTACATTTTTACTTGCCAATATTACTTCCGCATACAGCTCACTATATGTTTTGGATCCCCGCGGCTGGGGTGGATGGGCTCAGGGAACAATTGAAGAAGCTTCGCTATCAGTAAAACCGCATGGAATTTATTCTGAATATGAATTGTATCTGACATTTTCTGCACGGGGACAATGGTTCGGCGAAAGTGATACGCTGGAAGTTCAATATTATTTTGACCTTCCTGAAAACTCAATTGTATGCGATTCATGGCTCTGGATTGGGGATACTGTTGTTCAGGCTATTATCATGGACCAATGGACTGCATCTTCAATTTATGAAGAAATTGTTAACAGGAGGAGAGATCCCTCCATTCTATTTAAAAGAAGTGCAACAAATTATGAACTGCGGATTTTCCCGATGGCGGGTAATTCCTCCAGAAAAGTTAAAATCACATACCTGGTTCCAGTGCAATGGAATTCCGCTAATATCATTTCACCGCTGCCAACCGATTTGCTGCGGGCTTCTACTAATCCTCTCCAGACTTTTCAAGTTTCAGCTTATTTAAATGAAGGTCTTCACAATCCTAAAATTCTTGAATATCCTGAAATTAATTTTCAAACCCATACTGATTCTGTTTTAGGAAATTATTTTATTGCTGATGTCCCCGGCGAAGTTATTCAAAACAACCTCCATCTTTCGGTGGACGTTCCACTGAATAATGGAATTTTTCTAAGCAGGTTTGACAATGGAGACGAAGGCTTTTATCAACTGGCTTTTCTTCCATCAAAAGCATTAAATATTTCTGCACCGCGCAAAGTTGCTTTGCTGGTCGATTATGAAGAATACAATACTACCATTACAAAGAGTGTCCTGCTGGAGAATATAAAAACAGCACTTCTTCTGAATCTTACTTCTGAAGATTCTTTTAATATTATATTATCAAAAGTAAATATTCAAAGGATCAGCGAAGATTGGATCCGGGCAGATTCTTCTGTAATAGACAGCATCTTCCGGGAATTAAGTGAAGATCAGATTGCAGGCTACTCAAATCTGCCAAGCTTGTTATCTGATGGAATTGATTTTGTAAAGAATCATGGAAATGATGGGAGCCTTCTTCTAGTTTCAAGTTCCGACCAGGTGGGAGATTATCATAGTGCAAATCAGCTCATTGATGATCTCTTTGAATTAATGGATCCAAGACTGCCGCTGCATGTGGTAAATTTTCAAAATCAAAACTACAGCTATAATTGGATTAATGACCGCACATATTTAGGGAATGAATATTTCTATATAAATATTACAAGGTTAACCTCTGCAAATTATTTTGATTTAAACTCAGGCTCCTTCAGCGGTATACTTGCTGACGCTGTTCAATCTTTGAATGGGTATATAAGTTCGTTTGATCTTCACACCAAGCTGAATGACGGTTTCTGTTATGCAAGGTATGACCTGAATCAGAATATCAGTTCGGTATTTTTTAATAAACCTATTCTGCAGGTCGGAAAATACAATGGGAATTTTCCATTTATAATTGAGACCTCCGGTGTTTATGAATCCGAACCTTTCCAGCAGAGTTTCACTTTAGATGAATCTGAGGTATTTACGGGAGATACCATCTCGGAAGAGATATGGGCTGGAAATTATATTAAATTCCTTGAAGGACAGAATCAGACAAATGAAAATATTAATGAAATTGTACATTTCAGCATAGAAGAAAGGGTATTGTCTCTTTATTCTGCATTTATTTGCCTTGAACCGAATATGGAATGGGAAGTCTGCTATGATTGCTTGACTGAGGATGACGGAGGTGTTATTGGCGTTGAAGATTCTTTAAAAAGTGATGATGACAGTTTGAGCTTGAGTGCATACCCTAATCCATTCAACAGCCAGATTAACTTGAATGTAAAGCTGCCGGATTCCTTTAAAGGCGAAAGTATAACCTTTAGAATTTATGACATACTCGGGCAGGTTGTAAAAACGTTTGAAGCCGATTTATCCGCAGGAAGGAAAGAATACCGGTTCACTTGGAATGGAGTAAGTGATAATGGTGTTTATGTATCATCCGGGAATTATTTCTTTATTGTTACTACACCGGAAAAAATCTTTACTAAAAAGCTTCTGCTGCTGAAATAGTGCATTGTTAAAAATTGGGGCTATTTAATTTTACTTAGCTCCAATTTTTCTTTTTTACTTAATCCCTCAAGCACTAAATCATATGAATGGTCAATCCAGTCAAGTATGAGCTTTTGAGGAAGAGAACCATCCAGAATAACCGTATTCCAATGCTTCTTATTCATATGATAACCGGGGGTAACAGCATCATACAACTCCCTTAATTCCACTGCTTTTTCCGGATCACATTTAAGATTTATGCTGACAGGATGAGTTAAACTGGCAATTAAAAAAATTTTCCCCATTACTTTGTATACGGGAGAGTCTTCGTCGAAAGGAAGTTCTTCAGTAACCCCTTTTTTTTCTAAGCAGTATTTTCGGATAGTTTCTAAATCCATGTGTGTCAAGTCAAAAGTCAAAATAAAATTCGTTCTTACTTTCTATTCTTATCCAGCCATTTGGCAGCATCTTTTGCAAAGTAGGTAAGGAACATGTCTGCTCCTGCACGTTTAATTGCAGTTAAAGATTCTATCATCACTCTTTCTTCATCAATCCAGCCGTTTTGGCCCGCTGCTTTGATCATTGCATATTCCCCGCTTACCTGGTAAGCCGCAGTAGGCATTTTAAAAGTGTCTTTAACTTTCCTTATTATATCCAGGTACGGACCTGCAGGTTTCACCATAACTATATCTGCCCCTTCTTCAATATCGGTCTCAACTTCCCGAAGCGCTTCGTTTATATTCCCAATATCCATCTGGTGAGATCGCCTGTCTCCGAAAGCCGGAGTCGATTCAGCTGCTTCCCTGAAGGGTCCGTAATATCCGGAAGCATATTTTGCGGCATAACTTAGAATAGGGATTTTTTCAAAGCTGTGCTCATCGAGTATTTTACGTATTCCAGCTATTCTTCCGTCCATCATATCCGAGGGGGCAATTATATCTGCTCCGGCCTGCGCATGCGTCAAAGACTCTTTGGCCAGCAGCTCAACTGTTTCATCATTTAATATTTCTTCTCCATTCAAAACTCCGCAATGACCATGAGAAGTATATTCACACATGCAGACATCCGTGATTATTAAAAGATTTTTTACTTCTGCTTTAATTGCCCTAACGGCTTTTTGAATTATACCGTCGGGGTCGTAAGCTTCTGAGCCTTTTTCATCTTTATGCTCTGGAATACCAAAAAGTATTACTGCAGGAATACCGAGCGAAGCCACATCTTTACATTCACTCACCAAAGTATCAATAGACATTTGAAAAACGCCGGGCATTGATTTAATAGGTTTCTTAATTTTTTCTCCGTGTACAACAAACAAAGGATAAATAAAATCATTTTTAGATAATTCAGTCTCTCTAACCATATCGCGGATGAGAGGATTATATCTCAATCTCCTTAATCTTTTAACAGGGAACTGTGCCATAATTTCTCCAATTAAATATAAATTTTTATAAATTTTTTAGAAATTAAATCAAATTAATGATTCATCATGCAGATTGAACATAACTTTATTAGTGATTACCTCTGCATTTTTAATGCAGTCCCCAATAGATATACCACCGCGGAAATTTCCGCTTAAAATTATTCCTGGATTTATCTTTTCAAATTTGTCGAAATATTTCTCATGCTCAATATACCCTAGATTATATTGAGGTATTGCCTTATTCCAGTATTTATAAGAAATATAGACCGGATCAGTGTTTATCTTCATTAAGCTTTCAAATTCTGCACGGACTTTATTAATTAAACTCTCTTTATCAATATTACCTACTTCCGGATCTCTTGCTCCTCCAATAAACAAGGTGAATGCAGCTTTATCTTCGGGTGCTCTGTTCGGGAAAATTACGGAAGACCAAATTGCCCCCAAATATGATTTCCTTTCTTTTGATGGAATCAAAAAACCGAATCCATCAAGTGCACGGCCCACATCTGATTTATTGTATCCAAGATAAAGAACAAGTACCGGGGGATAATAAATATCATTTAAATGTGAAGAAAGCTTTTCATCCATTTGTTTAAACAGCTGAGAAGCAGCATACGCCGGTATTGTTGAAATAATAATATCTGCAGAAATGGTCCTCATCTTTCCTGCTTGATTAAAGGTGAGTTTATATCCTGAGGAATCTTTTTCAACGGAAACAGCTTCAGAATAAAGAAGAACCCTTTCCCCAAGATTGTTTGCCAGCGCTTTAGTCAGGACATTCATCCCGCTTTTAAATGAAAACATTTTTGCACTTTGTTTGGCTTTTTCGGGCCGCCTTTTTCTTTCCTTCATGCTGCGGATAGTGCCGATAATTAATCCGCCGTATTTTTCCTCCAGATCATAAAGTTTGGGAAACGCAGATTTCACACTTAGATCTTCAGGGTTGCCTGCATAGACTCCTGCTACGAACGGATTAATAGCATAATCCAAAAATTCTTTCCCTAACCTCCGTGTTACAAATTCTGCAATACTTTGGTTATACCCATCTTTTGATCTTCCGATGAAAGGTTCGGCTAAAAGTCTTAATTTTGCTTGTTTCGAGAAAAGCTGAGTTTTAAGAAAAAGAAAGGGATTCATGGGAAGAGGATGAAGTTCATTATTTCTGAGAATATATCTTTTATTTGAAGCTTTATTTGCATACACCATTTCATCTTTTAAATTCAGCTCTTCAACAAGCTGACTTATAACCGGGGTTGTTTCCAATCCGCTGTTTGGTCCCCGGTCAAATAAAAATCCTTTCTCTCCCGCTGTTTCGATTGATCCGCCGATTTCATTTTTCTTTTCAAGCACCGTAATATCAAATCCTTTTTTTGATAAAAGATATGCTGTTGTTAAGCCTGATATTCCTGCACCGAGAATAATAATGTTTCCGGAAGACAT
>JBLNGL010000724.1:0-3124 GCA_050264735.1 Ignavibacteria bacterium
GAGTACCCACTCCCCGATTTATCTGTCCTGATGCATGCCCTATCACTTCATGCAGATCGGTGTGCAGGTTGTCTGTAATCGTTCCGTATTTTTTAATCAGCTCGTATTCTTCATCTGTGTAAGAAAATTCCTTTAGCAGCTTTTCCGATGCGGCTTTATCGTAAGATTCATTAATATTTCCCAGGCTTACCGACTTTGACCCGTACTCCTTCCTAATCCAGTTAGAATTCGGCAGATTTATCCCGATCGGCGTTGAAGGGGATGATTCTCCCGATTCCACCACTACGGTAATAACCTTTGCAGATATACCCACTACATTTTTCTTCTTGAACTTATCGTCAATCGGCGAATTATCCTCAAACCACTGCGCCTGTCTGCTTATAGCGTCAATTCTTTTCGTAGCTTCAAGGTCCTTGATCGATACGATCGATTCGAACGATCCTTTATAACCTAATGGATCATTATAGACTTCAATGAACCCGTTTACTACATCGACTCTCGACAGTGTATCCCGCACCCACATTTTATTATATTCATCCCATGTCTTAAGATCGCCGGTTTTGTAGTATTCAATTAATTTCTGCAGTATGGGTTTCTGTAGATCGTTTTCAGAAACAGTAACTGCCTTCTCCAGCCAGCTTACAATTTTTTCTAGGGCAGAGGAATACATTCCTCCGATCTTCCACGTTTTCTCTGCGGGTTTTCCGTTTTCTTTTACAACTTTCGAGTTCAGGCCGTACCAAACCGGCCTCGGGTCATTTTTATCTTGCATTTTGTTGTAAAAAGCTTCTACCTCTTTCTGTGTAACTCCCTCGTAAAAATTTACAGCGGAATTTTTTACAATATCATTTTTTGAATCTTGGCTTACCTTCATTGGTGTGATATTCGGATCAAAAATGATTGGAGTAATTCTTTTCAGAAATGATTCGGCATTTTCTCCCTCTGCTAAAGGCAGCATCTTTGCATCGGATCCTTTTACAAGCTCGGCAAAATATTCCTCTGAAAAATCGGGTTGAAATTTTTTATTTGAGTAATGATGATGGATCCCGTTTGAGAACCAGACTCGTTTGGCATAAACTATAAATTTATTAAACTCTTCGCTCTCCCTATCGCCCCCATAACTGCCGGCAACTGCCTCAAGTGTTTTTCTTATTTCAAGGTTGTATTTAAAATTCTGGTCGTAAAAAATATCCCTTCCGGCAAGTGCTGCTTCGTACAGGTAATAGACAAGTTCTTTCTGCTTTAATGTGAGTTCTTCAAATCCGGGCACTTTATAGCGCAGTATTGCCAGGTCTGCAAATTGTTCTGTCTGATATGTGAATTTATCCTCGTCTTTTTTCATTTGGGGGTTTTCCTTCAGACAACTGCTTAATAAGACGAATGAAAGCAGCAGGGAATATTTTGTTAAAGATTTCATTATTTACCTCTATGAATATTTTAAATCGGAAGCAGTTTACCAAAGTTAAAGGAATTTTGATCAATTTTTTAGTCAAAGACTCCCTCCGTAAACCTTTACATGAGGTTCTTTGATTCTCGCCGCAATGACCGAATCTCTGACTTCCTGCCTTTCCTTTATAACCGGCATATATTCTTTTATAATACTCCATAGCTCCGGTTCGGTATAATTTGCTGTATCCGGGTTTACAGCCATTGCTCTCCACGGCGGCTTTCCCTTAAAATCGTATTCTCCGAATATTATCACCGGTGTTCCGTATGCAATCACCGATTCGCCGTCATCCGTTACTATCCATTGCTCTGCCCAGTAATAGATCCATTCCGCATCTTCTGCTTTTAAACGGGCGCAGGCATGACTAGCAGGATATCCCGGCAGCTCGAATTGATGAAGCGAAACTCCCCTCTTATTTTCAAGATTGAAATACCACGGCAGAACCCACTCTTCATTATCGGTACTTACCGTTTCCTTTGCCTTCCAGTTTGTATGGAATAATCCCGTAGGCGTCGGGGTGCTGCGTTTTCCCATGCTCGAAGGTCCCCATCTGACAAGTATCCCAGAATCATATGCAGCAAATGCTTCTATCGGGTATGAAAATAAGAGTATCTTCGGAATTGAATCCAGAAGCTTCATTTCCTCCGGAAAAGGGGAGTAAGGAAGCAGGTCCGTTAAAAAAGTATCCGGTACAATCAGTGTATCATTGAGAGGGATGTTCTGATAGTCTATTCTGTTCAGAGCTAGGATAATTGTCCTTTGAGTGTCGGTATAGATTTCCATGAATCTGCTTACTACAGCCGAATCGCCCGTTGCATACATCCCGTACTTAATCTTTAATTCAGGTTTCGGCGGCACAGGCTTAACTGCGGTAGTGTCAGGCTTCTTTACCGGCGGAGCTTTCTCTTCTTTCCTGCAGCCGGTAAAAATAATCAGTGCTGCGATTGAAAGTATCAGGATCTTTCCTGAATGCCCGCAATTTTGCTTAATCATTTCTTAAATGGAGCCCCATTTTTCTGAAGTCAATTTTCGCCTAATATTTTTCGTTTCTTTAATTCCGCAACTAAATTTTCATACCCGGTAAACCATACAGCATCCCAGCCTGCTTTCTTTGCGTTTTCCGCATATTCCTCTATATCGTCAATAAAGATATGCTCTCCCGGCGGCTTCTTTGTAAATGTCTCAACCGATTTATAGATTTTCTGCTCAGGCTTCAATGCATTAACCTCATGTGAAAGGATCAGCTTGTCGAACAGCTTAAGAAATTTGTACTCATTCCATCCGTGCCGCTGGTGTATCGAGTTTGTGTTTGATAAGAGCACCAGCATATATTTTTTTTTAAGCTCCGGAAGCAGCTCCGCAACATTTTCATTTACAGTAAAGATTTTTGAGAAGAGATCAAAGAATGTTTCACGGCTTACTTTATTCTCAAGTGCAGTAAGCATTTTATTCAAAAAATCTTCCTCCGCAATGTCGCCTCTTTCAAATCCCCTGTGGAGGTAGTAATTATCTTTGTAGTATTTCCAGAACCTGCTTCCTAATCCCGGGTCGTTTTTATTAAGCTTCTCTGAAGCAAGCTCGTAGTTAAAAGGTAGCAGCACATTTCCCAAATCAAAGATTATTACCGAATATTTTCTTTCAGCCAATTAATATTCCTGTAAAATTTGAACACCAAAG
>JBLNGL010000725.1:0-3651 GCA_050264735.1 Ignavibacteria bacterium
AATTAATGATAATGGGTAATCCTTTTTATATGGATTGATCGGCAGCAAAATATCTTCAAAAAATATATAACTTATCAAAAAACTGATAGAAACTCTTCTCCTATCAGGCAATATATGCAGAAAAAAGGCATATAACCGGAAGATTCTTCCGGCACATGCTTTGGGCAAAAAGCAGAGCTATTCCCAATTGAAAATCAGAATATCTAAAAATTTTATTCTTAAGGAAAATCTAGTTTTTAACAGGAGGAGTTTTCTAAAATGAAGAAGATAATTTTATTCCTTTTTATTGTAATCTTTTTTTCAGCCGGCTGTAAAGAAACTATTGTAGAGCAACAAATCCCAAAAGAATTTACTAATGATCTTCTGCATGCAGATTTGATCGGAAAAGTAATTCAGACTGATAGTAAAGCACTTGTGATAGTCAGCCAGGTTGTTCCGATAGATTCGGTTGAAATAAATCCGGCAGACGGCTCATTTGCCTTTCACGATCTGCGGATCGGTAATTATAATGTAACTATTCAAGCCGATAATTACCGTATTTATGAAAAAACAAACCTCATGCTTACAGGCGGCAGCATTACATATCTGGGTGAAGTGGAACTTTCAACAGTTCCGGATCTTGTGGAATCATTCTACCCTCAGGATAAAGGTGAAGTAGTTTATGACTGGAGATACGGGAGGATTACAGTATCAATTTTATTTGCTCAGCCGATGGACCGGGAAAGTGTTGAAAAAGCTTTTACCGTGGATCCTCCGGTTGAAGGGATTTTTTACTGGGGGAATTATACTCAAGCTCCGATGTACGGCATGTTTTCATCGTCCGACGGATATGAAAGGGGTGCTACGATTACAACTTACAGCAATATTCTTTCGATGAGCTATGCTTTTGCCCGGAAAGATTCATACTCCGATACAACATATACGGTTACAATCGGAAAAACTGCCAAGGATACATCCGGAACTTATCTCCGTTTTCCGCTTCAATTTAAATTCAAAACTGTTCAATCCTATTCATCTCAAAACGGAATTTTAACGGATCCGGTTCACGGCGATATCGGTGTTTCCCCCTTAAATTATAATTATACCGGAATCACAGTAACTTTCCCGAGGAGAATGGACAAATCTTCTGTGGAGAATTCAACTAATGTAACACCTCAGATGAATACGGTTTTTCTATGGCCTGAAGAGAATATTTTGAGAATTTATACAGGCGGACCTTTTTTATCTGATACAACAATTACTGTTTCAATAGACGAGACAGCGAAAGATAAAGACGGCAATGAATTAGGTCATACATTTACATTTGCATTCAGAACGGCAGCACTTAGTGTTTCCAGCACAAGTCCGTCAAATGGACAGCTTTTCGTTTCTCCCTCGGAGCCGGTTCTGATTAATTTTAATAATTATGTCACTTTATCTTCTGCACAAACAGCATTTTCGATTTCACCGGCTGTAAACGGATCGATATCCTACGGAGGATATTACCCATATGAACAAATGAATCAGATTAAATTTACGCCGAATGCTTATCTGGAACCTAATACTAAGTATACCGTTACTATTCAATCAACTATTACCGATATGCATGGAAAGGGCATGGGACAACCCTACTCTTTCTCGTTTGTTAGCAGGCCGAATTAAGGATGGAATCCCCCTGGTTCATACTAAACCGGGGGATAAATTTAAATGCATAAAATAGAGTAATATTTTAAGTTAATATGCCTAGAAATAAAGGAAGTATAAAATGTTAAAAATAATATTTATTTCTTCTTTATTGTCTATAGCATTTTTAAGTTGTCAAAAAAATAGTTTAGTAGAACCTTTCAATTATGAAAGAGATACACCTCTTTGGCTAAAAGAAAAAATTGATAATATGTCGACTAATCATGATTATTTTGGATCTAAAATCTATAGATACAAATGGAATGAGAAATATGTATATCATATAATGATCCCCATAAGTTCCTGTGCGTATTGCGAATTATACGATCAGGACGGCATTAAAATTCAATTTAACGATGATTCATTTTCTGATTTCTTAGAAAATAAAAAAGACGAAGTTCTTGTTTGGGAGTGGGGAAATTAATTTTATTTTAAAAAACCTTTGAAAGAATTAATTGATTCAAGGGAAAGTTATGAACATATTTATTCCTATTACAATTGCATTTTGTTGATTGGCTGTGATTCTGTTGTCAATGAAAATAACTCATTTGATTATTCAATTGAGCAGACGAAGAATTGCTTTGTCCTCAAGCCGGAACTTGGGTTAAATTGTATGTTGATGCAGATACGATTGCTGCGCTGTGAGACTTTCAGATAACAAAAATTTTTCGCATGAAGAATGGGAATCTTATAGATCAATAAAAGATTTATTTGAGATAGTATCAAGATTGGATACTGTAAATGATAATGTTACAATTAGGATGGATTCTGAAAATACTTATCCTTCTTATATATATTTTAATCCTAATCCAGTTGATGTTGGTGATTCAATAGAAATTATTTATGATGCGCAGTGGTCATAATCAGCAAAAAATTATATTAAATATCACTAATCCTAAACCGTTCAACCTGCTTGTACCGGTAGTATGTAAGCTATTCCCCCAGATAAAAATACAGCGTCACCCGTTTAAAACTCTAGTTGATTCCCTGATAATAAATTCCGTATCAAGTACAACCTTTTCAATCGGAATTATTGTTGAAGATTCAATATTCCTTATTAAAATTTCTGCCGCTGTTCTGCCAATCTCTTCCTTCGGAGCTCTGATGGTTGTGAGCGGCACAGGATAGATTGTCGCATAATAAATATCATCATTCCCTACAATCGATATGTCTTCCGGTATTCGGATACCTAATTTTTTCAATGCAGTAATTACTGCCAGGGCCTGCTGATCGTTGAAGCAGACTATAGCAGTGGGAAAATCTTTTTTAGTTATGTTCTTAAAATATTTAAGCGTATTCCCGTAGCTTTCTTCATAGCGTGACCCGACCGAAACAATCATTTCATCACTAAATGCCAGGGTGCTTTCACTGAAGGCATGTCTGAATCCTTCAATTCTTTCATGAGTATGGGAAGAAGCCGGGGGGCCTGCAAAATGCAGAATCTTGGTATGACCGCTATCGATTAAATATTTTACAGCTTTTTTTATAGCTTTTAAATTATCGATCGCTACTACGTTTGCCTGAATTCCTTTCACATCTTCCAGTAATACAAAAGGATAATTAATCATCTTAAGTTTAAATAAATGCTCAATTTCAGAAGTGCCTTCAATTATCGGGGCAATTATTGCCCCCTTTATATCTTTTGCCGAAAACAGATGAGTAAATTTTTTCTCCAATTCATGATCATTTTCAGAACTGGTTATAATAACCGAATACCCTTTACTGTTGGCGTATTCTTCTACGCCGGTTGCAATGGATGTATAAAAAGGATAGCCCAAATCTTTAATTACTATTCCGATGCTTTTATCTTCCTTGCCGTTTTTTAAATTCCTGGCAACGCCTTTAGGGCGGAAATGAAGCTCTTTCATTACGTTTAGGATGTGATCCCTTGTTCCAGGCTTGACAGTGTTTTTTGCATTTATTACGGCAGATACAGTGCCTTTTGATACTCCGGCACGTTTCGCAACATCAATAATAGTGATTCTTTTC
>JBLNGL010000726.1:0-2825 GCA_050264735.1 Ignavibacteria bacterium
ACTACAGGGCAGAATTGAAAAATATATGCTGCATCTCTCCAAACCATTGCCAGTATATCTCTCAAATCTGCTCCCGGTCTCCCGGGTCCAATTCCGCCGTAATTCCATAATTCAACGGTAATATTATTACCATTCATTAAGAATCTTTTCCATTCAGGGTTTTCTCTTACAGCGGTTTTTGACAGCCCGATCTGTTTTTTAGAAATTAATGATGTTTTAGTATTAACCGGATAAGAAGGATATTTTTTGTTAATAAAATTTATTACTGCCTGGTGTTCCCTGTTTCTTCTTTGTTCAACGGATTCCTGGGAAAACAGTGATCCGGTAAGGATAAAAAGAAAGATTATAATTGTTAAAATTTTGATTTGTATTAAATTCAACATTTGATCACTCCAAAAAAATCATCAACTATAGTTATAAGAAGGATGGTTACCTTAATTTTAAAACTCCAATGAAAGTCCCAGCCTCACTTCACGGGGTGCTGGGTAGTAGTGAGGGCGAACAAAATATTCGCTCGCTGAATGAACCCCGGGCACCCTTTCAGCAATCTCATTGGTTTCCTGAGGCCCGCCCTTTGTTTCCTCGAGAGTGTAAGTAGCTCTCCCTGTATCATCATAAACCAATTCTTCATTAAGTGCATCAAACAGGTTAAATACTTTTAAAAAAATTGTTGCGACAGTATTGTAAATCTCAAAGGATTTTTCAACAAGCAGATCAACGTTAGTTTTCAGCGGTTTTCGTTCACTGTTATTATCCAGCAGAATCTGGCTTTCAATTAATTCCGGTGTATACGGCAAACCTGTGTTTATTGTACCAACGATGGTTACCATCCAATTTCTTTGACTTCCAAGAGTTATAACGCCGTTAAGGGTATGAGTTTGATCCCAATTAAGCGGGACAGGTATTTTTTCACTCTGCCTGCCTGAAGAAAGATCAAGAAACAATGCATCGGCTCCGATCTCATTTCCTTCCGCAACCTGGAAAGTATAGTCGAGCGATGCACCAAGCAGATCACTGGACAATTTTCTTTTTGTCAGGGAGAAAGTTATTCCTTTGATGTTGCCATAATCTTTATTTACATACTTATCATAAGCCATACTGCTGCTGACCCTAATCCTCTGCAAGGCAAGAAGATCCCTTACATCTTTATAAAAGCCTGTAATATTAAAAGCAATATTTTCCGACAGCTGCTGCTGTAAACCGATCTCGTAAGTAACAGTCTTTTCAGGTTTCAGATCAGCATTCCCATAAGTAGGTATTGCCTCAAAACTTTCGAAATTAGGATTGGTATAAAGATAAGTATAAGAAGGAAGCTGGAAAAAATGCCCGTAAGAAAAATGAATAATACCTTGGTTGGTTATTGGAAATGATATCCCTATTCTTGGGCTGATCATAGTTTTTGCTTTAGCATCACGCAAATTGCTTCTTGGTTCATTAATGTCAGGTGCAAACTGAGATTGTGAATTAAAATAATCGAAACGTAAACCGGCGTTTATTATCATGCTTGTAAATTCCATCTTATCCTGGATATATGCAGAATACTGCATCGGTTTTTTTGAATAAAGATCGTGTGAAACCGTGGTATCGCTGAGGATTGTTGGAGTTAAATACTGCGTTGAATCCCTCAGGATATTAAACTCTTCAAAATCCATCATGTCGTGTTTACCCTGAAATCCGAATTTAACTTCATGCTGATTAGTTACCTGGCTTGTTATATCGAATTTTACCTCATAAGAATTTGATCTTTGATAGAAATGTTCATTTCGTGTACCACCCGAATAAAATGTATAAGGGGAGACTTTGTTATCTTTGTGAGAAGGCTGATATCTTGGATCGGCATGAAGACCTGCTAAGCTCATCCCGGGATGGAAACTAACCTCATTCCCAGCAGCATCGAGCAAAGCGAATAAATATCTTTTAAAATCATAAATGCTGTAAGAACCAAGCAAAGAATAGAAGGTGCTGCTGCTTAATGCATGCCTTACTTCAAGTGAGTTTATTAAACCCCATTCAAAACGGTCATAATTTGCATCTGGATTGTATTTATAATCATGGCTGTAAAATTGATATTCCGAATTCGAATAGACGACATCATAATTCAACTTTAAAGTAGAGATAGGTTTAATTGTAAATTTCCCGGTGATGTTATAATCCTCTGAAGGATTCATTGAAACCAGTGAATTATCTCCTGTCTGGGATAGCCTGATATCATTCGGATCATTTAAATTTCTGTAAACAGAATCATAGATAGTATGCTGTCTTTGGCCGTATAAGTATCCTTTATCGTTATCATATCTTCCGGAAAGAAAAAAAGTAAGCAAATCGTCCATAAAAGGAACCGGGCCGCCGAATGTTCCTTCCAAAACTTGGTTGTTTAGGACATCAATGTTTTCAATATTTAAAAAGATGTCATTAGGGCTAAAGTAGTCCCCTATATAATACGAAATACTTCCGCTGTATTTAATACCGCCTTCTTTAGTAACTGTATTTACAACACCGCTTAAAGCGTTGCCGTATTCTGCATTAAAAGTTCCGCTCACTATTGATAATTCCTGGACAGCATTTGTCGAAATTTGCACATTTCTTGTTGTACCTATAAAAGCTCCTTCAGATCCGGCATCAAAACTGGTACGGGCAAAAAGATTATTTACGGAAACGCCGTTAATGTTATAAGCAACCTCCGTGGCTCTCCCCCCTCTTATATGCAGTTCTCCTCCTGTTCCAACTGTAACCCCTGCCTGAAGACTTAATATTTGACTAATACTTTCTACCGGAAGCGCTTCGATCTGGGTGTTGTCTATTACTGTATGAGATGAAGTCAAATC
>JBLNGL010000727.1:0-6041 GCA_050264735.1 Ignavibacteria bacterium
AAGGCTTAGCTTAGGACACACACTAGCCTTATTTACTCCTGGCACTATATGGGTAAATTGGCCGACAAATCCTATGGGAGATTGGGCAAATGTGGAAGCGTTCGGAGTCGGGTTCTCTAAACCCTTCATGATCCGGCCCATACTTGAACCTGTCATAACTCCTGCTCCCTTTATTGTTGTTGATGGAATTCAAGATTCATTCTATACAACTTTAACAGGCCCGGATGAAGGATATTTACAGATCAGATCATTCGCCTTTAATGATAATGGTGTACCTGTTAATGATGCCGACTTATCGGCTAAAGTTTGGGCAGTTTGGGATTCAGTATGGTTCTACTTATATGAAGAAGTCCGGGATGATACTATTTCTGCAAATTACGGTGCAACATGGGGTGTGGATCAGCTCGAGCTTAAATTTGATCCTCAGCCGACCGATAGTGTAAATAATTCTATTTGGGATGTACGCTTCACGGCGCTCGGAATGGGAAATCCTGATGTACTTACTGCAGACAGCCTAAGTAATGTTTCCGACTCACTTAAGCTGTGGGCAAGAACTATTATCCCGGGGGGATATTCACTTGAGCTCGGAATAAAATGGACTGCTATAGGCCACAATATTCCTGAGGTTAACGAATCAATTGTACCTGCAGTCGACAGTATTTTTGGTTTTGCAATCAATCAGCATGATAATGATGCAAGAACACCTCCCCGGAGGCAAGCCTCTATTATGTGGGCATCTGTTCTTCTTGATGCAGTTTTTGAAACGCCCAAATACTGCGGCACCGTAAAGTTTCTTCCCGGGCATAAGCTTCAATTTATTCCGGTCAATAATATGACAGGAAAAAGTAATGAGATCCCTTATGATGGAAGTGATTATACACTGCTTAGTACGGAGAATGGAAAACTCATTCCCGCGGAATTCAGTTTGATGCAGAATTATCCAAATCCTTTTAATCCTACATCAAAAATCCGATTCGCCGTTCCAAATTTTTCCATGGTTAATCTGAAAGTTTATGATATTCTCGGAAATGTAGTTGCCGAGCTTGTAAATGAAACAATGTCTGCAGGAAATTATGAAGTTGAATTCAATGCAGCTGGCTTATCTAGCGGAATATATTTCTATCAGATGAAAGCAGGTTCATTTATTCAGACAAAGAAAATGATTCTGATTAAATAGCGGCAAATGTCGTAATAGTAAATAATTCAGATTCATTTTAAAGATTATTATACCGGCCCAATTCCTGAATATGGGGGTAAGGAGTTGGGCTGTTTAATTTATAAAATTGAACATGTATTCTGCATTACTTAATCTCCTCATAAAACATTTTTAGTTAACATACCTACAAGAATTATAACTATTTTTAATCTACTCACTAATAATTTTCCTAAGGAACATTAAATGATCGAACCAAAAGAGTTTTACAGGAAGCTCGATTCACTCCTGAATAAAATCGGACAGGAGAAATCCGGGAAGGATTTTCTTTTTGTAATTCTCAAAGAAATTGAAAAAACATTCGGCAAGGAGCTGCGGCTTGGAAACGGCAGAATCTATGAACAGAACGGGGATGAGTTCGTTCTGGTCTATGCCCCTGCAAAATCCTTTGTTATAAATATTCCCGCAAATATCGATGCAAGCTCCGAGGCGGTACAATATATAATAAATTCAAAAACTTATATCTTCGATAATCCGTCTTTAAAGTTCGGAGAGATTCAATCTGTAAATGAATATGTAATTCCGGCTGCCATTATGGTAAACAATCCCGATACCCGCTGGATATTTGTCTTTGAATTACGGAGCGGATGGATTCGGGAGGAAGTTGAATTCTGCTTGAATGCAGTTCGTTCAATTTTAAACTACCGTTTATTTTCGGAATCGGTAAAGAGTGAATTAGAACAGGCTGTACAGATACAAAAAAGCTTATTGCCGGTTTCGCCTCCGAAAATACCCGGTTATGAAATTGCAGGCCAGTCGCAGCCTGCAGAGCTTGTAGGCGGTGATTTATATGATTTTTTTCATTTCGGCGGAAGCGAGTTCGGCTTCTGCATTGGGGATGCAAGCGGACACGGAATTCCTGCCGCTCTCATGGCAAGGGATGTAATAACAGGTCTGCGAATGGGAATTGAAAAACATATGAAAATGGTTCATACTCTTAAAAAACTTAATTCGGTAATATACCGGAGTGCCTATTCAACAAGATTTGTTTCTCTCTTTTATGCAGAAATGGAAGACGACGGCAATCTCTTTTATGCAAATGCCGGGCATCCTTCACCCCTGTTGTTCCATGAAGAAAAAATAACCAAGCTTGATACATCGGGAATTGTTTTCGGGGCAATGCCCGAAATTGAACCTCACCGCTCATATGTAAATATGCCGGTAGGAAGTATACTTTTACTTTTCTCAGACGGAATTTATGAAAGGCAGAACAGCAGCGGCGAGGAATTTGGCTTCAAAAGGCTTAAAAAAACTGTGCTGCAGAATTCAGGCTTAAAAGTTGAAGATATATTGAAATCCATTTTTAAGGCGGCCGATGAATTCGGAAATAAAGAAAAATGGCAGGACGATGCAACAGCAGTAGTAATAAAACGGATAAAATAATGGCTGTACTAAACAATATTATGCAACGACTGAAAAATAGTTATATTATAATATCTAAATTATCAAACATAAAGGAACTCTTATGAAAAAATTTCTTCTTTTTTTATCAATATTCAGCGTTTCACTCTTTGCACAGGATATACCGAATGCAGGATTTGAAAACTGGACTCTCGGAAATCCTGATAATTGGATTACGGATAACATTCCTGCATTTCCCGGATTCCCCGGAGCTATTACTGTTACTCAATCTGCAGACAATCATTCAGGTTCTTCCGCTGTAAAGATGGAAATTATTACTTTGGTGGAAGGGATATATCCTCCAGAATTGTATGCATTTTTTCCTGCAACCCAAAGGTATGGCAGTTTAATGGGTTACTATAAGTTTCTTCCGCAGCGCCAGAGTGATATTCTTTCTATGACTGTCACTCTATTTAGTGGATCTTTAATTTCCGGTCTGGGTATTGGAGTATGGGAAAGTAATGTGACAGCTTCATCATATACACAGTTTAGCATTCCAATTGAGTACAATTCGTCTGAAACTCCAGATTCTGCGTGGATTTTTATTATTGTTCAAGATACTTCGGAAATTCCTGCCGCAGGGGCATATGCAATAATTGATGATCTTAGCTGGGGCGGAGTTGTTGCCGTTAAAGGGCTCACTTCAAATGTTCCTTCAGAATTTGCAATGAAGCAGAACTATCCGAACCCATTCAACCCTTCAACCAGGATTGAATATACAACTCCGGAAGCATCTTTCGTACAGCTTAAAGTTTATGATATAGTAGGAAATGAATTGACAACTCTCGTTAATGAATATCAGCCGGCAGGCACATTCAGAGCAGAATTCAATGCGGCTAATTTATCGAGCGGAATTTATATTGCAAAATTAACTGCGGGCTCATTTACCAAAACCATGAAAATGACTCTGTTGAAGTAATAAATTAATTTTTTATTTTTATGTAAGACCAAGCGTCAGCTTCGTCCATTCTTATTTTTGTTCGTTCTATTCTTGGTCGAAGCTTTCTTCGATCTGCAAAACTAAAGGCGATGCGCACTCCATCGCCTTTTTTATTTTAAATATTTAATTATTTACGCAAAAAGGCTTTTATTAAGCACTTTTTTGCTAATAATGAAAAGAGTTTTTGAAATATTTAGCTGTTTTGGATTCCATGAGTTTCAAAAGTAAGCGGAATTGAAGTCTTTGCAGCCATTTTTTCAATTAAGTCTTTTTGGTTCAAATATTGCTTATTATTAGACTGATTCGAGTGTATAAAGTCACCGCTTTAGTATTTATATACGCAGTTTTCAAAGTTTAGCCAATAAAAATTATTTAAAGAATATTTTTTCATTATTTGTATTCGGGAGATCTAATGAAAAACAGGCTATTTTCTGCTGTTATTTTGCTTGCAACAGTTTTTTTTACCACTGAAATTCCTGCAGGACAAAAAACCTTTACAGCTGCCTCGGGCACTTGGAGCACTGCTTCTAATTGGTCCCCGGCAGGAGTTCCGGCTGCGGGTGATACAGTAACCATTTCTAACGGCTCAACCTGCATAGTAAGTACAACCTCAACGTGCGCCGCATTATTTCTAAGTTCCGGTACAGCCTCAACACTCACAGTGAATAATAATAGGACCTTAACAGTAAGCGGATCCGTAAGGATAAAAAATTCTTTGACGGTTGGCGGATCCGCCGGAGGCAGTTTAACTGTTAATGGTAAGTTTATAGTGGACAGTACCGGGGTATTTACAAAAACAAATGGTCATATGACTGTTAATGACACTGCTTTCATTTATGGAAGCATTGTTTTCACCAGCACCAGCGGAACGAAAATATTTTCAAGAATTGTAGTTGCCAATTCCGGCGTATGGAATAATTCTGCAAATGAGTCTTTTACTTTAAGAAGAGGGCTGGCAAACTATGGAACTTTTTCTTCCGGAACCGGAGGTTATATATTCAGCAACAATAATCAATCACTCGACGGTAATGCAATTACCTTTGCCGGAAGCATTACGGTATCAAACGGAAGAACCGTAACAAATAATACCGTTTTAACGATAACCGGTAATCTCACCGGGGGAGGTACTTCGGCAGTTTTTGTTAATGCAGCCGGTGCAGTGCTGAATGTAAATGGAACAGTAATGGCGACAGGTACGCTGACAGCCAATGCAAATGGAAATACAGTTAATTATTGCAGAGCCGGTGCTCAAACCCTAGAAAGAACAGTTTATTATAACCTCATTTTATCCGGTTCGGGTACAAAAACTACAACCGGTGTTACTGTTAACGGAAAATTATCCCGCCAAGGAACTGCAACGGCTTCAGCTCTTCCTTCATACGGAGCTGCTGCGGTTCTTGAGTACAAAGGAAGTGCTGCTCAAACAACCGGAGTTGAATTCCCTGCCTCAATGAACAATCAAGTAATTATAGATAACAGTAACGGCGTAACACTTAACTCGGCAAGAACTCTTAATGACAGTTTAATTTTAATAAGCGGATATTTAACCACTACGGCAGCAAATTTATTAACTATTGGCGCCGCCGGAAGCATCGCAGGCGGGAGTTCGATAAGTTTTGTGAATGGTCCGCTGGCCAAAATAAAAAATACTGCAGCCCAGCAGACATTTTTATTTCCTTGCGGAAAAAATTCAACTTACAGGCCGATCGAGCTTATAATACAACATACTAATGCTACTTCTTCTACCTACAGAGCCGAATTGTTCAATACAGCACCGGCCGGCAGAACATTGCCGTCATCCATCAGTGGTATTTCAACAGTGAGATACTGGAATATCACTAAAACCGGTGGGGCTGTTGTTTCCAGTGCTTTTGTTGCTCTACACTATGATGCCGATGATGGAGTTGCTGACCCGGAGAACTTAAGGGTTGTTAAAGATAACGGAACAGATTGGCAGGATTTAGGCGGTACTGCAAATGGTTCTCCGGCAGGTTCAATCCTTTCCGGTTCATTTACGACATTCAGCGATTTTGTATTAGCCAATGCGTCAGGAGGTTCAAATCCTCTTCCTGTTGAATTGAGCTCATTTATAGCTCGTTCGAAAGATCAGGAAGTGCTTCTTTCATGGACTACTCAAACAGAAGTAGAGAATTATGGATTTGAAGTCGAAAGGCGTTCTGAAGAAAAAAATTGGGAAAGAGTCGGTTTTGTTGAAGGGCATGGAAACAGCAATTCGCCGAAAGAATATTCATACAGCGAAAAGCTTCTTTCTCCCGGAAAATATTTTTACCGTTTGAAGCAAATCGATGCAGACGGAAATTATAAATACAGCAGCAAATTAGAAATAACAGTTTCACAGGTGCCGGGTTCATTTCTTCTGGCACAGAATTACCCAAACCCCTTCAACCCTGCTACAACAATAAAATTTTCGGTCGCCGAAAATATACCTGCTTTGATAAAAGTTTATGATGTAATTGGGAATGAAGT
>JBLNGL010000728.1:0-2590 GCA_050264735.1 Ignavibacteria bacterium
TAATGGGAACTCTCCCTCTCTCTCAGATTTTATTTTTCTACTTGTTTAAAAAATATGAGATTACCATTGAGCCTTCGTCACTCACCGGGTGCATAATAATACTTTGTCAATCCCTAGTAATACTAATGACCACTTTTCCTTTTTGGTTTCCTTCACCAAAATGCTTGAATGCTTCCGGAACTTCATCCAAACTGTAAGGTCCATCTATAACAGGTTTCACTTTACCCGTTTCGAACAGCTCATTCATGTAAACTAAATCCTTGTTCTGCTTCAGGGCGACGAGGCGCATATTTTTTTTATAGATCATTTTAATGCATGGTCCCAATAACAGCACCTGGATAAGCCGGGCCGTCGAGCCGCCGACTGTTGCATAAATTCCATTGGGAGATAATGCCCGGGCATAATCAAATACCGATCGATTTGTCTTCACATCAAGAATCAGGTCATAACTATTTCCGTTTTTAGTGAAATCTTCTTTCGTATAATCAATAACATGATCAAAACCGATAGAGCGCATCATCTCCAGTTTTCCCGGATTGTCAACACCGGTTACTTCAGCCCCGTATAATTTAGCAATCTGCACTCCAAAAGTACCTACTCCGCCACCGGCGCCATTAATCAGAAGCTTTAGCCCGGCTGCTCGCCTCGTCTCCGGCGAGTCGGAGCGGGCCGGCGAGGCAGGCCATGATTTAATTTCCCCTTTGTCTATTAAGCCCTGCACAGCAAGCATTGCCGCTTGAGGTATCGCTGCCGCTTCTTCGAATGTCATTGAGGATGGTTTCAAAGCCAGTAAGTTTTCACGAGCGCAGACATACTCGGCAAAGCCGCCCCAATCACCGCTGAGATCCCCATACACTTCATCTCCCGGCCGAAACCGTTTTATATTTTTGCCAACCGCTTCAACCCGTCCTGCTATGTCTGAGCCGAGAATATTTTTTTTCGGTTTCAGAAGACCATTGATCAGCCGGTTAATGAACGGAATACCCTGGAGGAGCTGCCAATCCCAATCATTGATTGATACCGCATAAACTTTTACCAGCACTTCATTCTCTTTGGGAGCCGGTTTTTCCAATTCTTTAAGTTGAAGGGTTTCATGTGTTCCGTATTTTGTATAAACGATGGCTTTCATAAATATATTTCCAATTTATATGGATTTGTTAAATATATTCTCTATAAAATAAAAAAAACAATCTCAACTGATTTTTTGATTTAACCTCAAACCTTTGGTTTTCCCGGCCAGAGGAAAGGTGTCTTGGCTTTGTATTCCATATACGAAGCGCCGAAACGGATTTCAAGTTCACGTTCCTCATACACTTTTAGAAAATATATCCATGAAGGCGCCGCAAATAAAATAACCCAAAGAATAAAATAGAGCGATTGGAAGTAAATACCTGCTGATAAAAGCGCTGCAATAGTGCAAAAGACCATTGGATTTCTTATCCATCTGTACATCCAGCGGTTTGCGACACGCCTGCTTAAAGCAATGGCAAACGGCGCTCCGAGTCCGCTTAAAGCAAGATTTACAACTGTTAACCCCGCAGCTGTGCATGTAATTAATAACAGCACAATTCCGAGTTCAACCGGTAAAGGGATTACTAAGCCTCGCTCGATTTGAAAAAATTTGATTGCTTCTATGATCGATACACCAAAGAGGATCATTAGGATTATGTGAAGTATGGATGTTGTCCAGGCAAGATGCTCAGGTGCAGGTCTATTGTCAACTATTTTTCTTGCTGCCCACACTACAGGATAAACAAATAAGATTCCCCCAACAATGATCAATGAATTTAATTGAGAAAACTGTCCGGATTGGAATATTCTCCAAATATAGATTGTTACGAAGAATCCAAGAATACGAGTGATTGTTAAAATTACTACCTTCATTTGCCCCGTTTCCGCCCTTTGTAAATTCTGCCTTCGGAGGCAACAGCAACTTAGAAAATAAAAGAAAGAATCTCAAGGACTGCATGTACAAAGGATGCTCTTGAAATTATGTTCCGTAGTTTTGCAACACTTCGCCGAATTCAATGAACTTTTAGAACCCCGTCGATAATTGGATGAGAATTTTATAACATTAAAATAATGGGAATTCTTTGAGATATGGATTTCGGATTAAAGAATAAGCCTTTTTTAATCATATAGCCAATCTCCCAAATAAGTTTTAAGAGATTGACTTAATTCCGTAAAAATCGAAATTAATCCTGCAGATAGATCTTTTTTTATTCAACAGTTGTTGATAAGTGAATTTTAATTTTTTGGACAAATGACTCTGCCCAAACATCTATAAACCGCCGATCTGCAGTAGAATTCATAAAATTAGCAGGATCCCCGAGTTTACCAAAACAAAAACTGCTGAATTCCGAATATGCATTAAACATGTAATTTGATTTTATCCGGGATCCGGAATCTGGTATCCAGAATCCGGTATCCTAAAAATCAGAATCTATATTCCCTTACTAGTCGTCAGCTAATCCTTCCCTGCAACTATTTGATGATCCTTTACTCCCTTAATCAAAAGCCATAAAATAATTGAAAATTCTCCGACAGAACCGGCAGCAGCTGCAAATACTGAAGCAATTTCTCTACTATC
>JBLNGL010000729.1:0-4049 GCA_050264735.1 Ignavibacteria bacterium
ATTCTGGATCCTTTTGAAATTGTTCTTGAAGAATTAAAAACCAGGAAATCGGTAATCCCAAGTTCGGCACATTTTTCCAACGCAAATTCAAATCTCTCCGGGTTTTTCAATCTCCGGATACAGAAAGTATAATTCTTTTTTTTATTGATATAACTATATATTTCAATTACTTTTGCCTCAATAGAATCTTTAAAAATCTTTTCAGTCACTGCTTTGAATATTTTTCCCAAACCGTTTGTTATAAAAATTTCTTCTCCTTGAGAATGCCGCATAACTTTTACAAGATGATCCCGCTCTTCCCCCGAAAGAATAATAAATTCATTCACCGGTTCCTGAGGACCTGAATAATACAATTCTATATCAGAAAGATACACCAAGGTCAAATATCCATTCTGAATTGAAGTCACCATCAAATCCAACCTCAATCCTTAAAATACTGTATGGAAGAATCAGCAATGTTAAACCGGTTCCGAATCCTGAATTAAAATCATTCAGGCTCAATTTCGATTCTTTCATTTTTGTGGCACCGGTATCCCCGAAGAGCTGAGAATATAATGCTACCCGGTATGAAAGAAGCTCTTTGGGAAGAATAGGAATAAAATCCAAGGATATATTAATATCCTTAATTACAGGATAGGAAAATTCAAGCAAGCCGATATAAGAATGATGTCCCTCGCTTACCTGGTAAAAATGCCCCCTAATTCGCTCACTGTATCCTATAAATGAAAAATCGTTATAAGGAACCTGACCGCCGACGGTGTGTCTGGTGCTGAATCTCCACTTTGCGATCAAATCGCCGATTATTGGACGATATTCTCGGAAATCCAGATTTAGAATCTGATAATTTATATTATTTACTCCGAAACCTTTTAACTGTATTCCTGCTGACGCATAGACCCCGTTTTTAGGAAATTGAGCAAGATCCCTGGAATCATAGGAATATCCCAGCATCAATGAAAAAAATCTGTCTATTCTCCCCCCGGATATAGAAATACCTGGTATATAAAAAAGAGTTTCGGTGTAATTAAAGCCAAAGCCTGTAGAAATTCTATGATATATTCCTAGTCTTTTACCTATCGTAAAAGAGCTGGAAATGAATTTTTGGCTGAAATCGCCGCCGTGTAAATATTTTGCAATGCTGCTTCTGTTTGCTTCATTCCGGTACTGAAAATCTGCTCTGAAAAAAATATTATCTTCCCAAATCAGGTAAGGATTATAGTATGACACTAGAAAAGCAGGATCATATCCGAAAACCGAGCGGGCTCTTATTACTTCATTTCTCCCCCGGAAATTTTGAAGTACAAGGTCGAAACCGTATGAAAATTTCTTCCAGTCCCGGTCTCTTATTGCCACAACAGGGAGCGGATAAAAATACCAGCTTTCTTCAATATAAATAATTAATTTACCGTGTGAATTTTCAACTGCAGACGGAAACAGCTGCACTTTAGTAAAAATTCCCAGGCTGTAAATTCTATCCTGGTTATAGAGCAGCTGTTTATTACTTACAGTATCTCCGATCGAAAAGGTTAACTCTCTTAAAATAATTTCATCTTCAGTTACATCGGTACCTACTATAAATATCGAATCGACGATAATAAATTCTGCATCCGTGGCTTCATAAGAAACGGAGTCCTGCGCAAAAAGATAAAATTCCAGGCTTAAAAAGATAAAAAATAAATAAAGGAAAATTTTATAAGTCAAAATTTTTTTTTAATATAATTATACAATTAAATTTTATTAAAAAACCCGGTTACAGAAAGAACGAAAACCGGGTTTTAAATTCTACGCTTCTTTTGGTATATTAAGCCGTTTCTTCAGCATAATCGGTAATTAAATTACAGCTGCAGATTAAATTCCTGTCGCCATAAGCATTATTCACTCTTCCAATACTCGGCCAAAATTTATTGTCTCTAGTCCATTCGGCCGGGAATACTGCCTTTTCCCTGGAATAAGAATGAGTCCATTGATCGGAAACAGCTTCAGAAAAAGTATGAGGCGAATTTTTTAATACATTATCCGAATGATCGGCGGTTCCGTTTTCAATTTCTTTAATTTCCCTGCTGATAGAAATTAAAGCATCACAGAATCTGTCCAGCTCCTCTTTTGATTCGCTTTCGGTTGGTTCAACCATCAAAGTTCCGTAAACCGGGAATGAAACAGTAGGAGCATGGAAACCGTAATCCATCAGCCGTTTTGCAATATCTTCAACTTCAATTCCGGCAGATTCTTTAAAATCTCTCATATCAAAAATTAATTCATGAGCTATTCTTCCTTTTTCTCCCGTAAAAAGAACTTTAAAATACCTCTCCAGCCTAGCCTTTATATAATTTGCATTTATTATTGCGGCAATTGAGGCATCAGTCAAACCTTTGGGTCCCATCATCTTAATATAGGCGTAGGAAATCAATAAGATATTTGCACTTCCCCATGGTGCAGACGAAACCGCAGTAATTCCTTTCGAATGCCGAAGATTTACTATTGAATGATTCGGAAGAAAAGGAGCAAGATGTTCAGCAGCAGCAATAGGACCCATTCCCGGACCTCCGCCGCCATGCGGAATGCAGAATGTTTTATGAAGATTTATATGACAAATATCCGCCCCTATTTTTGCAGGGCTTGTTAATCCCACCTGAGCATTCATGTTGGCGCCATCCATATAAACCTGTCCACCATATTTATGAATTATCATGCAAATTTCAGAGATATTTTCTTCGAAGACGCCGCTAGTGGATGGATAGGTTACCATTAAAGCTGAAAGGACATCTTTATTTTCTTCAGCTTTCTTTTTCAAATCATCAATATCTATATACCCTTTTTCCGTCGAATTAACTATTATGACTTTCAACCCGGCCATTACCGCACTGGCGGGATTGGTACCATGTGCGGAAGACGGAATTAATACAACATTTCGATTTCCATCCCCTTTGCTTTTATGATATTCTTTGATAACTAATAATCCGGCGTATTCACCCTGCGCGCCGGAATTCGGCTGTAGTGAAACTGCATTGAACCCGGTAATTTCCGCAAGATCATCTTCCAAAGTTTTGAAAATTTCCAGGTATCCTTCAGCTTGATCAACTGGGGCAAAAGGATGGATATCTGAAAACTCTATCCAGGTAACCGGAGCCATTTCCGTTGAAGCATTCAATTTCATTGTACAGGATCCTAACGGAATCATAGAATGAGTAAGGGATAAATCCTTATTTTCAAGATGCTTTAAATACCTGAGCATTTCAGTTTCAGAATGAAATTTGTTAAATACCGGGTGCTGCAGGTACTGAGTTTTTCTTTTAAGATTTTCCGGTATCCGGATATTAATTTCTTTTGATAATGAAATAATATTATTCTCATCCGGTTTTTTAGAAATTGAATCTGCAAAAACCGAGATGATTGAAAGGACATCCTGAAAATCCGTAACTTCATTAAGGGAAACACCGATATCTCCGTTTTCAAAATACCTGAAATTTATCTCCTTTGATAATGAAATCTGTCTTATTCTATCTGTTAATTGTTTATCCTGAATTTCAATCTTTAAAGTATCAAAATAATTTTTATTTGACTGGAAAAATCCCAATTGAGCCAGCGTTATATCCAGAAGCCTTGTAAGGTTATGTATTCTTTCAGCAATGGTTTTTATTCCAGATGGTCCATGGTAGACAGCATACATTCCGGCCATCACGGCTAAAAGAACCTGAGCAGTACAGATATTGCTTGTTGCCTTCTCTCTGCGGATGTGCTGTTCTCTAGTCTGCAGCGCCATTCTGAATGCAAGTTTCCCGTGAGAATCTATTGAAGCCCCGATAATTCTTCCGGGTATATTTCTTTTAAACTCTTCCTTTACGGCAAAATAAGCTGCATGAGGACCACCGTATCCCATCGGAATGCCGAATCTCTGGGAATTGCCTATAGCAGCATCCGCACTCATTTCCCCCGGAGATGCAAATAGCGCCAAGCTTAAAAGATCAGCAGCAGCTGCAGTAAAAATATTTTTTTCACGGGCATCCTTGAACAATTCAGCATAATCATAAATTTCACCATCTGCTGTAGGG
>JBLNGL010000730.1:0-3705 GCA_050264735.1 Ignavibacteria bacterium
ACCAACAGAATTTTGCCCGGAAACCGCGAGGTGCCGTTCTTTTATTCACCTGCCTTCGATGATTTTGCTTCCATAATGTCTAAGGTGAATCTTTTATTTACTCCCGATACGGCGGCAATACATCTCGCATCCATTAACCGGCTGCCTGTTTTCGGAATTTATGTCCAGTATAATACAGATAATCTTATTTGGTCTCCGCTGAATTCCGATTTTGAATATGTTAAAACCAGAGAGGCAACTTTAGAGAATGTTGCATTCGGCGAAGTTATAGGAAAATTTAAACCCTTTTTGGAGAAACATCTTTGATGAACTTGTTTGAAAAACCGGTCCCGTCCTGCAAAAGGTTCAGCGGGTATAAGCCTTGTTTCCCGGATCATAACTGCTGGCTCGACGGATGCAAAGACAATATTCCCATCGGCACAAAAATCCTCATTATAAATCTGGACGCAATGGGTGATGTATTGATGACAACAGCGCAGCTCCCGGCAGTTAAAAGAAAATTTCCGGAATCAACCATTTACTGGATAACATTAAAAAATACACTCCCCCTTCTCATTAATAATGAACTTGTAGATCATGTTTACCCGTATGATTTTGAGTCGCTTTCTATTTTGAAAGAAATGAATTTCGATTACCTAATGAATGTGGATAAATCGCAGAAGGCCTGCTCACTTGCAAATTCTTTGAATGCAAAGGTTAAACTAGGGTTCGGATTAAATCAGGATGGGAAAATCATTCCGCTCAATGAAGGAGCGGTTTATAATTACAATCTTGGAATGGATGATAACCTGAAATTCCGTTTAAATAAGAAAACCCGTCAGGAATATCTTCCCGAAACATTCGAATTGCCTTATCACAGAGATGAATACGTTTTTCATTTTACCGATGAAGAAAAAAACTTTATTTCAAACTATAAAAAAGAAATCGGTATAAATGCAAATGATTTTGTGATAGGCTTTAATACAGGCTGTTCCGATCTTTATCCGAATAAAAAGATGACTATTGAGCAGCATCTTTACCTGATTGAAAAATTGCTTTCGGAAAGAAAATACAAAATTGCTTTATTCGGAGGACCCGAGGATACTGAAAGAAATAAATTAATTAATGCAAAATTTGAGGGAAGGATAGTAAATACGCCGACGAATCTCGGCATTAGGAAGGGTGCGTGTTTTGAAGATATTGCAGATATAATTATCACCGGCGATTCCTTAGGTATGCACCTTGCAGTTGCATTAAAGAAGTTTGTAATAGTCTGGTTTGGTGTTAGCTGCTGGACGGAAATCGATCTGTACGGCCGGGGTATAAAGCTGTATCCGGAAGATTTATTCTGCTCCCCCTGCTGGAAAAAAGTATGCCCGTATAATTTGGAGTGCATTAAACAAATTGATTTAGACAGAATTGTGGCAGAGGTTAATAATTACTATCAAAATTCAGTATCTAAAGTGAAAAGGCAAGTTTAAATATCTTTATTGTTTTATTGTTAAACTGTTAAATTGTTAAACTGTTAATTGTTAAACTGTTAATTGTCGAAATGCCTTAAACAATAATATAACAATAAAGCAATTTAACAATTTGGCAATTTAGCAATTTACCCATTCACCATCTCTAAAAAATGTTTAAAGAAATAAATCTCTTCTCTCTTGCAAAGAGAATAAACAGACCGTTGATTTTAGACGGCGCGATGGGAAGTTTGCTGCAGCAGAGAGGTTTTAAACCTGACGGCCCGATGTGGATGTCCCTTCTCAATTTAAAAAACCAGGAAGTGATTTATAAAATCCATAAAGAATATATTTCTGCCGGCGCAGATATTATTACCGCCAACACATTTAGAACAAATCCGGCTGCGGTTAAAAACTATTCAAAAATTAATATTAGGAAAATTGTCAAAGAAAGCGTAAATACTGCTTTTGAAGCAGCAAAGAGTTTTCCTGTACTAGTTGCAGGATCAAATGCCCCCGCAGAGGACTGTTACCAAGCTCAGCGTACATTATCCAATAAAGTAATTAAAATAAATCATTATACTCACATTAATCTGCTGATGGAAAACGGCTGCCATTTTGTTCTTAATGAAACTCAAAGTCATTTTGATGAGATAAAAATCATCAGCAGCTACTGTTATAAAAATGAAATCCCTTATGTGGTAAGTCTTTTTTTCGATAAAGATTTAAAACTTTTATCCGGGGAAAATTTATCCGAAACAATAGAATTTATTCTGGATAAAAATCCTCTTGCAATTGGATTTAACTGCATCATTCCTGCAGTCTTCCGGAAAGCGATAAAAAAAATTTTCCCGCTTCTTAAAGATTTTAATTGGGGTTTTTATTTAAACTGCGGAGAGGGTTCTTATTCGGACGAATTAATTTTATGCAGCATAATGCCTGAAGATTACTCCAAAATAGCAGTCCGGGATCTTAGTAAAAATCCTTCTTTTATCGGCGCATGCTGCGGTTCATCCCCCCGTCATATTAGTGAGCTGAGGAAAATTATTAATGCAAAAATTTGAAATAAAAACTCCTGCAAAAATCAATATCGGCTTAAATGTAATCAGCAAAAGGCCTGACGGATATCATGATATCCGGACAATTTTCTACCCGGTAAATTTATTCGACAAAATTTTAATTAAAGATTCGGCTAAGTTTAAATTTTTAAGCAATAATGATTTAATCAGAAATGATCCGGAAAATCTAATAATAAAGACAAAGAAAATTCTTGAACATCATTCAGGTAAAAAACTTATTTGTCAAATTGAGCTTGAAAAAAATATTCCCATCGGTGCCGGAATGGGAGGCGGAAGCTCCGATGCAGCTGCAGTTTTAATAGGTTTAAATGAATTTTCCGGACTTAATATTCCCCGCAAAGTTTTGAATTTGATTGCTTCGGAATTGGGTGCCGATGTACCTTTTTTCTTAGAACCTAAACCTTCTTACGCGTCTTCAAAAGGTGATGAACTGAAAGTAATTAATTTTAAAATTAATTATCCGGTTCTTATCGTAAACCCGGGTATTCACATCTCAACCAAATGGGCTTATGAAAATATAAAACCTAAACCTGGGGAAGTTAATCTTACGGAATTATTTGAAAACAAATTAACCGATTTCATTTCTTTAAAAGGAATTGTAACAAATGATTTTGAAGAGATTGTTTTCCGGAAATTTCCCGAGGTTGCAGAAATTAAAAGTGAAATGTACTTCCTCGGCGCTCTTTTTGCATTAATGACCGGAACAGGTTCGACAATTTTCGGAATATACCCGGATAAATTTTCTGCGGAAAAAGCAAGGGAAGTTTTTGGAAGGAAGTACTACACTTTTATTCATTTTGAGAGTGAGCGATAATTTATTTAAAGAATTATAAACATTTATAATATTAATAAAAGATTTAAAAAAGATGATTGTAGGAATTGATGATTGTATGAATGGATGAATGAGCAAATATAAGTAATTAGACTACGCTAAAGCTTAATTTCAAATGACCAATTACCAATGACCGCTTGATATAAGAATAGGATTAAGATTAGATTAAGATTAAGAAAAGGAACAACCTACAACAAACCACAAACTACAAACAACGCGATTACCTGCAAGCCGGCTCCAGATATTCAACAATCCCGCGCGAAGCATTTAATTTTATCTTCAGACCAATGGGTACAGTAATATTATTTCTTATATGTCCATGCTGGAAATTATAGACAACCGGGATATTCAAATT
>JBLNGL010000731.1:0-2783 GCA_050264735.1 Ignavibacteria bacterium
ACGATTACGATTTTAATTATGAGAAGACATCAAAGTTTGAAATATTCGGCAATTATTTTCAACTACCCAAAATCAATCTAAATATCTATTACAACTACAGGGAGCCCAGAATAAAATATAACAGTATTTTTTCCGTTTTTGATTATGGTGCAACTCAGGAGATCGAGCTGGGCGGGGATTATTCATTCTACAAAAATTACAGATTTACCGGAAAATTTGGATATGTAACCTATAAAGAAGAAAACACAGAAAGATTTACTTTAGGAGTAAATTCAGATTACGGCAGCATTACTTACCGAAAGACTCTGGGGTATTCAGGGGAACTGGACGCTCTTTCAGTTTACGGCGCGCACAGCTTCGAAGACGGTCTGCTTACTCCTTCTTTAGGTATTTCATTTACAGGCTATAAACTTTCCGACGATGCCGAAAGGAACAATTTGACTACAATACTCTTGGGAATTAATGTGCGCCCTTTAAGGGAGATTTCTTTTGATCTTCAAACTCAATACATGAATAACAAAATATACAAAAATGATTACCGGTTATTTTTCAAAATCAATTACTGGTTTAATGAAAATTTAAATCTTATTAAATGAAACTGAAATATCTATACATTTCATTAATATTAATTATCCTTAGTATTCTTTTTCTGAATGCCTTCGAAATTCAGGAGGATGATTCAAGGAAGAGTAATAAAGATATCATTAAGTTTTCTCATCAGTTTCATAAAGAGCTGGCTGAATGTGAATCCTGCCATAAAGCAGTAACCGGAAGTATATCCTTAAAGGACAGGCTGATGCCAAACCATGACAGCTGCGTGGAATGCCATGATGTGGAAGATTCCGAGCAATGCGGAACATGTCATTATGATGATGTATATGAACCCTTAATTCAAAATACTTCGGAATTAATGTTCAATCATAAATTTCATCTCGAAGAACAGAAGATGAAATGCACCGATTGCCACAGGAATTTTGATGTAACTGATTACGGCTCTGAACTAAGTTTTCCCGATCCATTAATGCAGGACTGCTATTCGTGCCATAACGATAAAACTATTGCATCAAATGCCTGCGAATCATGTCATATTTCTACAGCCGATTTAAAACCCCAGTCTCATCGGAGCGCGAGCTTTATAACTTCCCACAAATTTTCAGCAAAAGAATTTAATGCCGACTGTATAATGTGCCATGACAATAATACAAACTCCTGCCAGGAGTGCCATGATGCCACAACTGCAATAACTGAAGAGAATACCGCAGATGATTTTTATGTGCCGTATGCTCCGAGTAATTCCATAGACGGTGCAAAACAGCAGCGTATTACGCGCATTCATGAATTAAATTACAGGTTCATCCATGGAATAGATGCTAAGGGAAAAACAACCGAGTGTCAGTCCTGCCACCAGATAGAACTCTTTTGTGCAAACTGCCATCAATCTGAGGGCGGGGATTTTGCCTTAAGCGGAATTGAACCGGTATCCCATTTCAAAACTAATTTTATGACTTTCGGTGTCGGCACCGGAGGAGGCGAACATGCGGTGCTCGCTAACCGTGATATCGAAAGCTGTATTTCATGTCATGATGTGCAGGGTGCCGATCCTACATGCATCAAATGCCATATTGATAACGACGGCATCAAAGGGACTAATGTAAAAACACATCCTTCAAATTTTATGAGGGATGAGCACGGTGACTGGCATGATAACGAGGGTTCAATTTGTTTTAATTGTCATACGGTTATTTTATCTACAGCACAAGCAGGAAACGGATTCTGCGGATATTGTCACGGCGGTCAAGTAGAATGATATTAAAAAAAATGAAATACCTATTATCAGTTCTTATCCCCCTATTATCATTTGCAGTAATTTTCTTCGACTGCAGCGATCTGCAGACAGATATTCCTCATCCGCAGAATGTTTCTATTCACGGAGAAGGAGTGATGACCTTAAATCACCCTAATTTTCATGGAAATTATTTAAAGGAATCCGATTTTTCAGAATGCCAGCAATGCCATGCAGCCGATTTCAATGGAGGCACGACAGGCGTTAGCTGCGTTAATTGTCATTCATCGATTACCGTACATAAATCCGGGATAGTGGATGTACAATCGGCAGATTTTCACGGGAATTTTATTCGACATAATCACTGGGATTTAACTGATTGCGCGAACTGCCACGGAGACTCATTCAGCGGAGGCTTAAGCAGTCCAAGCTGTCTCCCTTGCCATACTGCACCGGGGGGTCCAGCTTCATGCAATACCTGCCACGGTTCGCCGACTGATCCGGCGAAGCCTTCACCGCCGCTGGATTTAAATAATAATTCTTCTACAGACGTAAAAACCGTGGGCGCACACCAGCAGCATCTTTATGAAAATACATTGGGAAATTCTGTGCCCTGCTCAAGCTGCCATGAAGTGCCTCAGGCGGTTGATGATGCCGGTCATGTAGATTCTGATTTACCAGCCGAAGTAATATTTAAAGATCTTGCCGTTCCTTTCGGCGCTTCCAATGCAGCGTATGATACAACTGCAGCAACTTGTTCCAACACCTACTGCCATGGGAATTTTCAGTTTCTCAGAGACTCTGCAGATGCAACTAATCAATTTGCTTATACTGCAGATAAGATGACCGGAAATAACCAAACTTTATTGTGGACTAAAGCAGATGGTTCGCAGATCCAATGCGGCTCCTGCCACGAATTACCGCCTCAGGGTCATATTGATGTGCCTCTATCTTCATGCTATACATGTCATCCCGGTGTGGTTGATGAGAATGGGAATAT
>JBLNGL010000732.1:0-3845 GCA_050264735.1 Ignavibacteria bacterium
AAAATAATGAAGCTCAAGGATACACTTCCAGAAGGATTGTACGATATACTTTTATCATTTTATAACAGGTACTTCAATTCTTTTATCAGCAAATGTTATTCTCAGGAAGGTGAAGACTTAATATTACAGCGGTTTTTTGGCGAAAGGAGAAGCGGATTTTATATCGATATCGGAGCACATCACCCTAAAAGATTCTCAAATACTTATATGTTTTATAAAAAAGGCTGGAGAGGAATTAATGTCGAGCCGCGACCCGGCAGCAAGAAATACTTTGATAAGGTCAGAACCAGGGATATCAATATTGAAGCGGCGATTAGCACAAATGTTCAAAAGCTGAGCTATTTCATGTTCGATGAGCCTGCACTGAATACTTTTTCTCAGGCTAATGAAGCAGAATTATTAAAAGATAAAAAGTATAAATTGATAAAAAGAATTGACATCCAGACAACCACTTTGAAAAATATTTGTGATACACACTTGCCGCCCGGTATACAGATCGATTTCTTAACGATCGATACCGAGGGATATGATTATAATGTATTATTATCAAACGACTGGGAAAAATACAAGCCGCATTTAATACTGGTTGAGGATAAAGAGTTTAAATTCGAGGATCCTTACAAATCAAAAGTATTTAATTATCTAAATGAAAGAAATTATAGATTAGCGGCAAAAACATTTAATACATTGATTTTTCAAAAAAATAATTAATTATGTTTCCCGAAAATTGTCCTGTTGAATTATAGAGATGAAATTCGAAATACCCATACTTTTTTTAATCTTTAACCGCCCTGAAACTACACAGCCGATTTTTGATGTTATCAAAAAAATTGAACCGCAGCATTTATTTATTGCGGGAGATGGACCGCGCAATGAAGAAGAAGGGAAGAAGGTCTATACTGCAAGGAATATTATTAAATTAATTAATTGGCAGTGCAATGTTAAAACACTTTTTAGGAATACTAACTTAGGATGCAAAATAGCCGTCAGTTCCGCAATAGACTGGTTTTTTGAAAACAACGAACTGGGAATAATTTTGGAAGATGACTGTCTTCCGCATATTGATTTTTTTACATATTCCAGGGAATTACTGTTTAAATATAAAGATGAACCTAAAATCATGCATATAAGCGGCTATAACGGATTGGATAAGGTCTTGATTAAAGAGAGTTATTATTTTTCAAAATTCGGAACAATCTGGGGCTGGGCAACCTGGCGACGTGCTTGGAAAAATTATGACGTGGAAATGAAAAGCTGGAAAGGAACAAAAGAAAGTAAATCATATAAAAATTTTTGTGATTCAAAAATTGAAGAATTATGGAGGATTGATCTTTTTGATAGAGTTGCAAAAGGTTTAATTGACACATGGGATTACCAATGGTCATATGCGAAACTGTTGAATAATGGATTGAGTATAATTCCGGCAAATAATTTAATTACAAACATCGGATTTAACCAAAGTGCAACTCATACAGGGTATAAAAATCCTACTTCAAATGTGAAAGTAGAAAAAGGCGTTTCTTTCCCTCTTGTTCATCCTGAAAAGATTGAGAGAAACAAACAATTAGATAAAAAATTTTTTTACGGATTTGTTGTAAAAAATAAAATAAAAAATCGGATTAATAATATTTTTGGGAAATGAGAGCGGAAGTACCCTCAGCTGAAATAGAAATTATCAAATCAACTGCAAAAAAATTATCTAAAAAAAATTTATCTAACAGAGATTTAAAATATTTTTTTAAAACAATTGATTATACAAGAACTGCGGAATTACCCGCTGTTTTAAATCTGTCAAAAATATTATATCAAAAAAATGAAAAGCTGAACATTTTGGATGTAAGTTCTCCCCAAATATTAAGTGCTACTATTGCAGAAATTTTTCCCTCATCGGAGATTACTTATGCAAATCCTTTTCAGGCAGAGCTGGATGAGATGCATCGGATAAGCCGCCTTCTTGAATTAAAAAATATAAGTGTATTAAAAATAGATTTAACAAATGAAAATGATATAAAAAAAATGACTGTAAAGTATGACTATATATTTTCATCTTCTGTTTTTGAACATATCCATCCGGAAGAAGGAGGAGATATTCTTGCAGCAAAAAATATTGCTAAATTATTAATGAGAGGAGGATTGCTTCTGCTTTCAGTTCCATTTTATAAAGAAAGCTTCAATGAATATAAATACGGCGATGTATATGCCGTAAAAGGGTCCGATAATGAAAGGATTTTTTTCCAGCGGTTTTATGATGAGAACAAACTTAATACGCAGCTAATTAATCCTTCAAAACTTAGTTTGGAATCAATCCTATTTTTGGGAGAACGCTTCTATCATCCAAATAATATTCATAAGAGATTTGCCCAGCTGATGCAGAAAAAAATCAGCTCCTTAATATTCGGGAAATTTTTCTTTTTAATTTCCAAACTTCTCTTTTCATATTCCGGAAATTTTAAGAAATTAAAAAAACCTTATATTGCTGTAATGGCCTTAAGGAATATTTAATGATAGTTACTTTTATTACTACAGTTGAACATAATGTAGGCGATGATTTTGTACGTGAGGGAATTAAATACCTGCTCAGACAGGTTCTGTACGGTAAAGAAATTATTTTTCAGAATATTCATAAGCATTCACCGATAACTGCAAGGCATGGATTTGAATGGTTTAAAAATCTTAGAATTTCCAAATTTAATTTCCCCTCTCAAAAACTTGATAAACTTTTGCCGCTGCAGCTCACCAAAGATAAAATACTTGAAGCTGATCTTGTAGTTCAGAGCGGGGCTCCGGTATACTGGTGCCATAAAGAATTCGGGAGCCACTGTGCAGATAATGAATGGTATGATGTGCTGATCAGGCGTAGATTTATGAAAAAAACAAAGGCTAAGCTCCTTAATGTTGCTGCCGGCTCATGCCAGGAATTTAAATCCGACGGAAGCGAATTTAAGGAATGCCCGAAAGATATCGAATACATAAAGGAGTTCTATGCCGCTTCCGGTTTAACAACGGTTAGGGACAAGCTTGCCCAAAATATTCTGGCTTCTGCTGGTCTTGATTCCGAGTTAATTCCCTGTCCTTCTATCTTTGCAATCGATGAATACGGTTTAAAGCCTGGAGAAAAAAAATATTTAATAATGAACTACATGAATATCGGAGGTCATTATACTTTTGGCAAAAAGATTGAGAGAGGTAGATGGCTTAAAGAACTGAAAAGTTTTTATGATTACATAAGGAATAAAGAAGAAGTTTTGTTCGTCTGCCATAGTAAAAAAGAACTCAAAGACGCTAAATTAATTCATCCTGGTGTTAAGACGTTCTATTCAGATAATTTTATTGATTATATGAAAATTTATTCATATGCAAAATACGGTGTCATGAACAGGGTTCATGGAGCATTTTTAATGGCAAGTTATGGCGCACCGTCTTTTGTTATCGGAAATGACAGCAGGGCTACTATGACAAATGAAATCGGACTTGAAAGCATGTTTATTAATGATGTCGATTCGCAGATTCTTTTAAATAAGTATGAAGCTCTAAAAAAGCCGACAGTACTTTTAAAACAAAATTTGATTCAATAAAAAAAGATGCATACGACAGATATTATTCCGCTTTTTCGAGTGTTCTAAAAAGAGAAAAATAAATAAACTCAGTAGAAATCAATGAGTTTTGGAATAAGAAGATTTTTATTGCTCCTCTTCAGTTTTATCAAATATCTGTATTATTCTTTAATTAATCCCTTCATAAAAAGTTCTGCTTTTAAAGCCGGTTCAAAAACGCTTCTAATAATAAAATTAGATGAAATCGGCGATTATATATTATTTAGAAATTTTTTGAAATACTTTAAGGCT
>JBLNGL010000733.1:0-15539 GCA_050264735.1 Ignavibacteria bacterium
GCTGGAAATTATAGACAACCGGGATATTCAAATTTCCGAAATAATCATCAACTACTTCCCCGAGGGTTAAAGTTCTCTTTGAAGGATCGGCTTCATTACAATCAACGAAAGCTCCTAAAATTATCCCCTTAACCTGCTCAAAAATTTTTGCAAGTCTAAGCTGGTTCAGCATTCTATCAATCCTGTAAGGTGCTTCGCTGGTATCTTCAAGCAGTAAAATTCTATTCCTAAAAGAAGGAAAGAAAGCCGTACCCATCATCGAGCAAATCAGAGCAAGGTTTCCGCCGACGATTGAACCGGCGGCCATTCCTTTAACCAGATCGTACAGCTTTTCATCTTCAGGAAAACTAATCCTGCCGATTTTCTTTTTAGAGGTTAATAAAGTCCAGAAAATATCTTCGGTATAAGGATTTACTTCATTATAAAAATCAACGGCAAGCATGGGCCCGGCAAATGTTATAAGTCCTGTTTTTTGAAAAATTGCCAGCAGCAGTGCGGTAATATCGCTGTATCCTACCAGAATTTTCGGATGATTTCTAATCAGCCTATAATCAATTTTATCAAGTAGCCTGGGCGATCCGTAACCGCCTCTCACACAAATAATCGCCTTTACATTTTTATTCCGGAACATTGAGTGAATATCTTCCGCTCTTTCTTCATCGCTGCCGGCCAAATAACCGTGTATTTTTCCTACATGCCTGCCCAGTTCAACTCTGTAGCCCAATGATTCAAGGTAGCGTACACCTGAATCAATTCTTGTTAAATCTTCAGGGGATGAAGCAGGAGAAATAATACCAATAACATCTCCCTTTTGAATTCGGCTTGGTTTAATTGTTTTCATTGGAAAAAGTGTTCCGTTATTTTTTAAAAGCAGAGCGAATTTAAACATTACAGTTAAACTATACAACTTTCATAAAATCAGGCTTAAAAATTGCATAATTTCCAATTCCCGGTAAGTTCAATAAAGCATGCTTTTTAGCATGTATTTGTCACAAAAACTTTATTATTTTGGCATATATGAAGTAAATTCGGGAATTCCCCGGGCTCTCTTACTTAAAAAACATAACCATTTAATAATTCCTTAATGTAAAGATCTTATATTTTATTATTAAAAAGATTTTTTCATGGTTAAAGGGAAAATACTTCTAATTTGCGGCTCATTGAACCAGACTACAATGATGCACAATATATCGGAATACCTCCCCGAATACGATTGCTATTTTACCCCTTATTACGCCGACGGTTTCATAAGGCTTCTTTCATTTACCAGGTTGCTGGATTTTTCACTTTTAGGAGGTCAGTTCAGAAAAAGAACGATCAGGTACCTTGTCCAGAATAATCTTAAAATTGATTTCGAGGGAGCGGAGAATAACTACGATCTTGTAATTACATGCAGCGATCTTATAGTTCCTAAAAATATCAGGAAGAAAAAAGTAATTCTTGTCCAGGAAGGGATGACCGACCCGGAAAATATATTTTATTTTATCGTTAAGAAATTTAAGCTTCCGAGATGGCTTGCCAGCACTTCAACAACCGGCTTATCGGATGCTTATGAAAAATTCTGCGTCGCATCTGAAGGATATAAAGAATTATTTATAAGGAAAGGGGTAAATCCGGCTAAAATAGAAGTAACCGGCATTCCTAATTTCGATAACTGCAGCGAATACCTTGAAAATGATTTCCAGTATAAAAACTTTGTTCTAGCTGCAACTTCGGATACGCGGGAAACATATAAGTACGAAAACCGTAAAAAATTTATACTGAAAGCAGTTAGAATAGCAAACGGCAGGCAGCTTATTTTTAAGCTTCATCCTAATGAAAAAGTTGAAAGAGCAGCTCAAGAAATCAATAAATATGCACCTGGCGCTTTGATTTACTCTTCCGGAAATACTGAACATATGATCGCAAACTGCGATATCCTGATTACGCGTTTTTCAAGTGTTGTTTATGTGGGGTTGGCTCTTGGGAAAGAAGTATATTCGGAATTCAATCTTGAAGAATTAAAAAGATTGGTGCCGATCCAGAACGCAGGTACTTCGGCACTTAATATTTCCAAGATTGCCAGGAGATTATTGAGCGAGAAAATGGTGAATCCGGTTTCTATAGAAATTAAAAAACCGCGGTTTGACTTCTTTGAAAAATATAAATCAAAAAGAAGACTGGCAAAATCAAAATCCAATCTTCTCAATTAAATTGCTTGAACATCTTACTTTAAATTTTAAAAATGAATATTGTTACGGTTATTCAGGCAAGAATGAGTTCAACAAGGCTTCCCAACAAAGTAATGATGCCTTTAGCGGGTAGTCCGCTGATTTTAAGAATGGTTGAAAGGGTGAAAGCCAGCAGCCATTCGGGAACTATTGTAGTCGCTACAACTTCCGAAAAGAGCGATGATAATCTTTATAATCTTTGCAGAGAAAAAAATATTGAGGTGTTCCGTGGAAATTCGACCGATTTACTCGACAGGCATTACCGGACCGGATTAAAATATAATGCCGATGTTGTAGTTAAAATTCCTTCAGATTGTCCTTTAATTGACCCCGGTGTTATTTCTAGAGTGTTTCATTATTTCGAAGATAATTATGATTATTTCGATTATGTAAGCAATCTTCATCCTGCTACTTACCCCGACGGCAACGATGTTGAGGTAATCCCTATGGAAATCCTTGAAATAGTATGGCGTAGTGCTTCCCGGTCTTTTGAACGCGAACATACAACGCCATATATTTGGGAACGGCCGGAAAGATTCAAAATAGGAAATGTTGCATGGGAAACCGATTTAGACTATTCGATGAGCCACAGATGGACAATCGATTATGTAGAAGATTATAATTTCATAAAATCTGTTTATGATGAGCTTTATCCTGAAAATAACTTATTTGGTTTACAAGATATTCTTCTTTTACTGGAAAAAAAGCCTTACCTGATGAAAATAAATGAAAAATATGCCGGAGTAAATTGGTACAGGCATCATCTTGGAGAATTGAAGACAATAAGTTCCGCACAAACAAAAAGTATTTAACTGTTTCGGAAAATTAAACAATATGAAGCATAAAAAAGCTGAAGCTGAGCTTAGGCAGATTGCACTAAAAGTCCGTGAGCATATTATCCGCATGTCTACCGACGGCGGCTGCTTTACGGGAGCTTCTTTATCATGCACCGATCTGCTTGTATATCTTTACTGCAATTTTCTGAATATCAGCCAAAATAATCTAAATGATCCTGAACGTGATTACCTTTTCCTTTCCAAGGGACACGATGTACCGGCTCTTTACGGAACTCTTGCCGAAATAGGAATTCTTAATAAGGAAAGATTGAATAATCATTTAAAAACCAACGACTTTATTTATTGGCATCCGAATACTAAAATGCCCGGAATTGAATTCCATTCGGGCTCTCTCGGGCATCTGCTCTCGGTTTCAATGGGCGTGGCATATGACTGTAAATTGAAAAATCAAAAAAATAAAATAGTGGTGATTTTAGGAGATGGCGAATTAAATGAAGGCTCGGTATGGGAAGGTATACTGGTCTGCTCGGCTTTAAAATTAGATAATATTATTGCAGTAATTGACCGGAACCAGTTTCAGGCAAACTGCAAAACAGAAGAGCTTATTCCGCTGGAATCCCTTGAAAAAAAATTCGAGGCTTTCAAATGGAATGTTAGTTCATGCAACGGACATGATTTTAATTATTTGGATGAAACATTCTCTTCAGTCCCCTTTCTTTCCGGACGACCGGCCGCAGTTATTGCCGATACAATACGGGGAAAGGGCTTGCCGAGCATTGAGGCAAGAGCCGACAGATGGTTCTGTAATTTTACGCATGAGGAAGTTAATCTTTTATTAGAAGAGCTTTATACACAGGAAAAAACTAATCTGAAATCGGAAACTTTAATCGTGAGATAAGAAATGAATTATGAAGAATTCCTCCTGGATCTTCTGGGAAAAGATGAAAGTTATGTTATTTTAACTGCGGAGAACAGGGCGGCAATGCGAAATCTGCCGGGCAAAATAAAAGACCGCTTTATTGATGTAGGTATCGCCGAACAAACAATGGTGGGAATTGCCGCAGGTTTGGCTCTCCGGGGCAGGATTCCTATAGTTCATGCATTATCAACATTCTTAACGATGCGTGCTTTTGAATTTATCAGGACAGATGTTGGAATCGGAAAACTGCCGGTTAAATTAATGGGCTCGTTTTCAGGCTTTCTTTCGGAGGCAAACGGACCGACTCACCAGGCAGTTGAAGATATCTCTTTGATGCGCGGAATTCCAAATGTAAATGTATTTTCTCCTTCGGATGAAGAAGATATGATTATCGGGCTGCCTAAAGTTTTTGCTTCGCCGAACCCTTATTACATCCGTTATACTAATTTAAAACCTGTTGTTGAGCATAATAAAAATTTTGAGATCGGGAAAGCAGAAATTATTTCTGAAGGAACCGATGTAGTAATTTTGGTCCACGGCATGCTTCTGAAAGAAGCAATTGAAGCATCAAGAATTTTAAGTGATTCCGGAAGATCTGCAGGCGTAGTTAATGTAAGATCATTAAAACCGGCTGATGAAAATACTTTAATTAATATTTGTAAGAATTCAAATTTAGTTGTAACCATAGAGGATCATTTTTTAACCGGCGGGCTTTATTCGATTTTAAGCGAAATTATTGTCAAGAACCGAATCATCTGCAGAGTGCTTCCAGTTGCTTTGGACAATACATGGTTCAAACCGGCGCTATTGAATGATGTACTTTATTACGAAAAATTTGACGGCAGATCGATCACCGAGAAAATAAATATAGAATTAAAAAAAATTCAGCGCCCGGAACCCCAGTACTCAATTTAACTTTTTATTCAAAGGAGAATAGAATGGCAAATGGAGTGAAATTTAATAACTCTTACCCTGATATTACTAAATCTAAAGAACTGTACAGCAGAGCTTCGGAATTAATTCCCTCTTTGACTCAAACACTTGCAAAAGGTCCTTCCCAGCATATTAAGGGAATCGCTCCTGTTTATCTTCAAAAAGGAAAGGGATCGCACGTCTGGGATGTGGATGGTAATGAATATATTGATTACACAATGGGTGTCGGACCTATTTCATTAGGTTACTGTTATGATAAAGTTGATGAGGCCGTCAGCGCTCAATTAAAAGACGGGATAACATTTTCTTTAATGCATCCTCTTGAAGTTGAAGTAGCAGAGCTTATCCGGGAAGTTGTACCGAATGCCGAGATGATCCGCTACAGCAAAACAGGCGCAGATGCAACTTCTGCCGCCGTACGGCTTGCAAGGGCTTTTACAGGCCGGGAAAAAATTCTTTGCTGCGGCTACCACGGCTGGCATGACTGGTATATCTCGGTAACCGACAGAAATAAAGGAATACCGGAAGCAGTAAAAGATTTAACATATACCTTTAATTATAATGATATCAAATCGGTTATTGATTCAATTGATAACGGCACTGCCTGTGTAATTCTAGAGCCGTTTGTATTTGAAGCTCCGCAAAAAAACTTCCTTCATGAATTGAAAGAAATTTGCGAATCTCACGGGGCGCTTTTCATATTTGATGAAATGTGGACAGGATTCCGGGTTGCCGTCGGCGGAGCACAGCAGTTTTTCAATATAAAAGCAGATTTAGCCTGCTTTTCGAAAGCTGTAGCCAACGGTATGCCTATTTCCATTTTAACCGGAAGAAAAGATGTAATGAAGCTTCTCGATTCGGATGTTTTTTTCTATACAACTTTCGGCGGCGAAGCTTTATCTCTTGCTGCCGTAAAAGCTGTAATAAATGAAATAAAAGAGAAGAATGTTCCTGAATATTTAGCAAAGCAAGGAGCAAAATTAAAGAACGGTTACAACGAACTTGCTGAAAAATTAGGAATGAATTACACAAAATGTATCGGTTATGAATGCCGTTCGCTTGTAACATTCGATGCTGCAGCCGGAAATCCTCTTGAAATGAAATCGCTGGTGCAGCAGGAGATGATTAAAAACGGGATTCTTTGGAGCGGTTTTCATAATATGAGCTTTTCTCATATTGATGAAGATATTATTTATACTTTAAAAGTTTATGTGGAGATCCTCCCCATACTAAAGAAAGCTGTAGAAGAAAAAAATATAAGATCTTATTTACGCGGCGAACCTGTAGAGCCGGTATTCCGGAAAACGAGCAATTTCAATACAAAGCCGAAGAAGCAGCCGGAAATTATCAAGGAAGTATTGGAAAAATAATACGAGGCTTTACACAATAATTATTTATTAAAAACTATTTAATAACGTTATCGTAACCCAGATTAATAATCTGTGCTACGTGAATATAACATTATGAAACCCAACGATCTCTTTTCTCTCGAAAATAAAGTTGCAGTAGTAACCGGTGCGCTCGGACTTCTCGGCAAAAATCATTGCATTGCTTTGTCGGAAGCCGGTGCAAAAATCGTTGTTACAGATCTTGATGATGAAAAATGCAGAGAATTCTCGAAAACACTTTCCCCCGGAAGCTTAGGAATTGGTGCCGATATTACAAATAATGATTCCGTAAAAAATCTTTACAATATTGTTCTGCAGAATTTTAATCAAATTGATATCCTTGTAAATAATGCTGCAATAAATGATATGTTTGAAAATCCTGCCGCAGCAGCAGAACTATCAATGTTCGAAAACTATCCTCTCTCTCTTTGGCAGAAATCTCTTGATGTAAATTTAACGGGAACATTTCTTTGTTCACAAATAATCGGAACAGAAATGGCAAAAAAAAGAAAAGGCAGTATAATTAATATTGCTTCAACTTATGGGATTACCGCTCCGGATCAATCCATTTACAAAAAAGAAGACGGCACACAAGCTTTTTACAAATCCGCCGCTTACCCTGTTACAAAAGGGGCAATTATCTCTTTTACAAAATTTTTAGCCGCTTACTGGGGAAACAAAGGAGTAAGAGTAAATTCTCTTTCCCCCGGCGGAGTAGAAAATAACCAGGAAGAATTTTTTATAAAAAATTATTCTGCAAGGACTCCGCTGGGAAGGATGGCTCATCCGACTGACTGCAAAGGTGCAATAATTTTCCTTGCCTGCGATGCTTCCAGCTACATGACAGGTGCTAACTTAGTTGTAGACGGAGGATGGACTGCATGGTGATTTCAAAAAAACTTCGCGAAAGCAATCTCCATCTTCTTGATAAGGCAAAAAAAATAAAATTTGTTTTGACCGATAATGACGGAGTACTGACGGACACAGGAGTATACTATTCCGAAAGAGGAGAAGAATTTAAAAAATTCTCTATTCGTGACGGGATGGGAGTCGAGCGCTTAAGAAATATTTCCGGAATTGAAACCGGAATTATCACCGGCGAATTGTCCGGCTCGATTAAAAAACGTGCGGAAAAGCTTAAGATCAAGGAACTAAATCTCGGGGCAGACAAGAAGCATTTTCTCCTGGATGAAATTATGCGGAGAAATAATCTAAAACCGGAAAATATAGCTTATATAGGCGATGATGTTAACGATATTGAAATAATGAAATTGGTAGGACTTACTGCAGCCCCGGCCGATGCAATGATTGACGTAAAGGATATTGTAGATTATGTATGCATGCACAAAGGCGGAAACGGTGCCTTCAGGGAATTTGCCGAACTGATAATAGCTCTAAATGCCGGTAGTTAGTCACATTTTTCCCAATTTTGCTGTGAACTGACACACTGAAATTCTTCTTTTATTTTAAAATTTTTATTTAATAAAACGAGGATTAAATGCAGCAACCAAGAAAAATAAGAGTCGGAGATATTTTTATAGGGGATGACGAACCGGTATTTATAATTGCCGAACTTGGAATAAATCATAACGGTTCCCTGGAAGTTGCAAAGAAGATGATAGACGGCGCCCTATTTGCGGGATGCAATGCGGTTAAATTCCAGAAAAGAACCCCTGAACTTTGCGTTCCGAAAGATCAGTGGTATATTGAAAGAGACACTCCCTGGGGAAGAATGAGTTATATTGAATACCGCCGTAAAGTGGAATTCAGTAAGGATGAATTTGCCGAATTAGTTGATTACTGCAGCCGTAAAAAAATAACATGGTTTGCTTCATGCTGGGATGAAAATGCTCTCGAATTCATTCAGCAGTTTGATCCGCCGCTTTATAAAATAGCCTCTCCCTCCTTAACCGATCATGAGCTGCTTGAAATGCACAGAGATTTACAAAAACCTGTAATTCTTTCGACCGGGATGTCAACTATGGATGAAATTACCGCTGCGGTAAATATTTTAGATTTGAAAAAATTATTAATTGCCCATTCCACTTCTTCCTATCCCTGCAGCAATTCAGAGATTAACCTGAAGATGATTACAACTTTAAAGGAAAAATATCCTTATACGCCGATCGGCTATTCGGGTCATGAAACAGGTTTGGCTCCCACCTGGGCGGCAGCGGCTTTAGGGGCTTCATTTGTTGAAAGGCATATTACGCTAGACCGCGCAATGTGGGGTACGGATCAGGCTGCATCCGTGGAAATTCTCGGTATGATGAGATTAGTTTCAAACATCCGGGATATTGAAGCATCTCTCGGCGACGGAATAAAAAAAGTATATGAAAGTGAAATGAGCGCAAGAAAAAAATTGAGGAGGATACAGTCACCATTGAAGGTGTATAAAGCAGTTTAAAATGAAGTAATGGAATATTGGAGTAATGGAATATTAGAGTACTGGAATATTTGAATATCGGAATATTGGAAATGTGGAGTAATGGAATCTCAAAAAAAGAATATTCAATGCTCAATGTTCAACTCTCAATATAAATTTAAATAAGAAAACTGAAAATTGATTTTTGAATATTGAATATTGATGATTGAAAATTGATCAATGAATATTCAGAATATTAAAACTTTTTCACCACGCCGTCACTCCATTGCTACAATACTCCAAAAGCTTGATATAAAGAGTTAAGATTCTATGAATACAAACGATATCAGATTTTATTTTACAATCGGAATTGTACTTGTTGCATTAATCATTATTCTCCTGGAAAGGAAATTCCCTTACACTAAAAACCAAAAATTTTTCAGAGAAGGATTCTTTGACGATTTTGTTCTTTATACTCTTGTGCAGAGTTACTTGCTTGGAATTGTAATTTCTTTCATTATCGAATTTATTGATAACAGCACAAACCTTTCGCGGCTTCATTTAATTTCCGGCTGGCCTGTCTGGCTGCAGTTCCTATTCTTTCTAGTTACACATGATTTTTATATCTACTGGTTTCACCGTTTTCAGCATAACTCAAAAATTTTCTGGCGCATCCATGAAGCACACCATAGCAATAAAGATATAGACTGGCTTGCAGGCTCCCGTTCTCATCCTCTTGAAATTTTAATAAACCAGACAATTGAGTTTGCACCGATTGTTCTGCTGGGGGCTGCACCGGAGGTTGCAGTATTTAAGGGATTTGTAGATGCAGCTTGGGGCATGTATATCCATTCAAACATTGATGTACATTCAGGTCCGCTTCAATATTTTATTAACGGACCGGAAATGCACCGATGGCATCATGCCGATAAAGATGATGAAGCCTACAATAAAAATTTCAGCACTAAAATAGCAGTGTGGGACTGGCTTTTCGGCACTGCGTTCTTCCCTTCCGGCAAAAAGCCTGCCTTCTACGGATTATCTTACCTGAAATTTCCCGCGAACTATTTAAAGCAAGTTTTCTTTGCATTTAGGAGATTTGAGAAAGGATAAACTTTTGATTTATAAAATTTAGAAGAAAGTTTAGAATTCAGTTATTAAGGCAGGAAAAATTAATTTTATAAAGGGATATGGGAATAGCAACTCGCCTAAAGAATATTCTTTAATTGAAAATAATCCAATTGGGGAAGTAAATTACTTTTCCGGCTTAAACAGATCGATATGGATGGGAAATTCAAATACTCCGAAGAAATAGAAGCGGAAATACTGCCAAGACCTTTTCAACTATATCAGAATTATCCTAAACCTTTTAATCCTGTTACGAAAATCATGTTTGCGATCCCGGCTGAATCCAAAATCGCAAATACCATACAGCATGCTGGGTGAAAAGGTTATGGAAATTGCATACAGGGATTATGAACCGGAATCTACAGGGTTGACTTAAAAGCCTTTAATTTTTCAAGCGGAATATTTATAGATTGAGGGAAAATTTTGCATTAATTAGAAAAATTATGCTTATGAAATGACAAAGAAATCACTTTTTTCACTATGTTTTAAACATTGATCTAATTATTCTCACAGAATATTTATTATGTCCTTATTATACTAATTATTAAACTTTATTAACATTTCATGGAACTGATAATAATATTTTATCTTAGTCTGCTTTTAACAGTATTTTCGACCCCGGTCCTTATCGATTATTTCAGCAGGCATAAAATAGTGGACTTCCCCGGAGAGCATAGGATAAATACTTATGCAGTGCCCAGGATGGGAGGGACCGTCATCTATCTTACCGCTATAATCAGTATTGTAGGCTTTTTTAATGATTTAACTGATTTGAGGTTTTTCATCCTGGGGTCACTTTCACTGCTGCTGCTTGGGATATTCGACGACATTAGAGATGTAAGTTATCAAAAGAAATTTGCTATTCAATTTATCGCTGCTCTTTTCCTTCTATTTTTTTTATCCGGGACATATAATTCAATTAGTCTTTTTGGATTTAATATTTCTTCTCCTTTTGATAAAATCCTTCTAATGATTTTTATTGTGGGTGTAATAAATGCAATTAATTTATATGATGGTTTAGACGGTCTTGTTACATGCTTTTCGCTGCTTGTAAGTTTCATTACATTTTATTTCGGATGGGAGCTGAATAATCAATTCCTCCTGATACTCTCTGCAAGCCTGATTGGCTCGCTGATAGGATTCTTAAAATACAATATTTTCCCGGCAAGAATTTTCCTGGGTGACAGCGGTTCCCTTACTTTAGGATTTTTTCTGATTACTGCGGTTCTGATTTCATCTACTAACACTGCAACAAAAAATATTGATCTGACTTTTTCGATTATTCTGCTGGCAGTCCCTGTAATTGATACTTTGAGAGTAATGATCGGAAGAATAATCAATTTAAAAAATCCTTTTCTACCGGACCTATCTCATATCCACCACATAATTTTAAATAGCCATATAAATTATAAAAGAACTTTAGTAATACTCCAGTCCTTTTCTATAATCTTTATGGTGATAGCCTTATATTATTATAAAAGTTCCGAAATATTCTGCATAGTCTTCTTTGTCATGCTCTCAGTAATGCTGCTTAATATCAGAAGGATGATTTTAATTTACAGAAAACTCAAAAAATATGCCCGCTTGAAAAAATTCTCTTTGAACAATTAATATTTTAAAAGTATACATTTTGCTTAAAATAAATAATAAATACTTCCTCAAAACATTTTCATTCATAAACATAATCAGCCCGTACGATAATTCGCCTGAAATTATCAGGAATAAAAAAAGAGCACTGAATTTAGCTTTGTTAGCAGCTTTTGCCCTGCTGAACTTTGTTTTATATAAATTAACTGCTGTTTGAAAGCTGCTGTTAATTAATTCTACCATTTAAAAGTAATCCTTTCTGATAAAATATCTTCCTTTATTCTCTTGTACAAAATAAGCCCTGAAAAATTTTTTGAATTATTATTTATCTTTTTGAATAACTATTCATTAATAATAGAATAATTACTTGAAAAGTAAATAATTGTGTAATTTTATCCACTTTACTATTGACAAACAATTTCTCAACTCGTATTTTTTCACCGCAATGAAAAGTTTCTCTTTAAATATTTCACTTCAGACTGATGTTTTTCAGTTATCGCATTTATGTCTGCCGGGTAACAGACTAGATTCACGTCGTCCCCGTTAGGGGTAAATAAAATCTATTCTACATTTTAAATAAATTGATTTTTTAACCTCATCGAGGCGGCGGGCTTCGGCAGAAAGGAAATTTTAATTATGATCTCAGTCGGAATTGTAGGAGGAAGCGGATATACCGGGAAAAAACTGGTGCAGTTCTGCAGCGGGCATCCTTATATTAAAGAATTCAAAGTCTATGGATTTACCGCTGCAGGACAAAATTTACTAAAACTTTTTCCTGATCTTCAAAATTTAACGGATGATTCTGTTGTTGAATCTGCCGACAATCTTTCATTTGAACATGATCTGTATTTTATTGCATTGCCGCACGGCGAAGCGCTCAAGTTTGCACCTATCCTTTTTCAGAAAGGGAAAAAGATAATCGATCTCGGCGGCGACTACAGATTAAACTCTACAGATGAATATCTGAAATGGTATAACAAAGAACATACATCCTCATGGCTATTGAAAGAAAAAGTTTACGGCCTGGCGGATTTTTACGAAACAGATTATAAAGATAAAATCTTAATTGCAAATCCGGGCTGCTACCCTACTGCCGCATTGTTAGGACTGCTTCCCATGGTTAAAAACTTCGGCAGCAGCGTTTTAAGCGTTAGCGTTTCAGCATACTCGGGCACAAGCGGTGCGGGAAAGACTCCGAAGACCGAACTGATGATGTCCGAAATGGACGGCAACGTCTCTGCTTACAATTTAAACAAGCACAGGCATCAGCCTGAGATTGAGCAGGTGCTTAATGAAAACGGATTTAACTCTCCATTTTCATTCGCAACTCATCTTCTTCCTGTTTCAGTCGGAATTTATTCCACATCTTTTATTCATTTAAAGAACAAAATCGATACGGAAGAGATTATCAATACTTTTAAAGATTTTTATAAAAATTCTTTCTTTATAAGACTAAGAGAAACTCCTCCGAATTTAACATGGGTAATCAATTCTAATTTCTGCGATATTCATATTTCCGCGGAAGAAAAAACGGTTATTGTTGTTACAGCTATAGATAATTTGATAAAAGGAGCATCCGGTCAGGCAATTCAGAATCTGAATAAACTATATGGCTGGGATGAAAGTCTTGGAATTTTTCAGCAGGGTGTGAAATATGCAGAAGTTTATTGAAAACGGATCGGTAACCAGCACGCCTGGTTTCAAGGCTGCAGGAATTTTCTGCGGAATAAAAAAGAAGAAAAAAGATTTAGCATTGATTTATTCGGAAGAACCATGCACCGCCGCAGGCACATTTACCCTGAACAAAGTTAAAGCACCGCCCCTTTTAATAAGTCAGGATATAATTAAGCAGGGTAATAAGATTAAAGCCGTCCTTATTAATTCCGGGAATGCAAATGCATGCACAGGTGATCAGGGATATAATGATGCACTTGAATCGCAAATGCTGCTAAGCCAAAAATTGAATATCAACCCGGAAGAAATATTAATCAGCTCTACCGGGGTTATCGGAAAAAAGCTTCCAATGGAGAAGCTGAAATCGGGAATTGGAAAAATTGTAAAGCAATTATCCGAATGCGGAGGCCTGGATGCTGCCGAAGCGATATTAACAACAGATACTAGGATAAAATCTTTTGCCGTCAAAACAAAGCTGGGATCAGGTGATATTACTCTCGGCGGAATCTGTAAAGGAAGCGGCATGATTGCCCCGAATATGGCGACAATGCTCGGCTTCATAACCACCGATGCAATTATTGATACCTCGCTTCTTCAAAGATTATTATCGGAAGCCGTAAGCGAATCTTTCAATAAAATATCGGTCGACGGTGAATGCAGCACAAATGATATGGTTGTTGTTCTCGCAAATGGAAGATCAAATATTGAAATTCTGGAGAGTACTATTGATTTCCAATTATTCGGGAATTCACTAAATGAATTATGTCTCGAAATGGCAAAATCAATTGTAGCGGACGGTGAAGGAGCAACAAAGCTCGTAAAGATATCTGTAAAAAATGCTAAATCTAAATTAGACGCAGACCTTGTCGGAAAATCAATTGCAAATTCGTCATTAGTTAAAACAGCTATTTACGGCGAGGATGCTAATTGGGGCAGAATTTTAAGTGCGGCTGGACAAAGCGGAGCTGAAATTATCCCTGAAAAAATATCAATCCATTTTGATAAGCTCCCGGTTCTTCTGCCGAATTATAATCTTGCCCTGGATGAAGCATCCGCTCTAAAAATATTGATGCAGCCTGAATTTGAAATTAAAGTCGATTTGGGCATCGGAACCGAAGAAACTACCTGGTGGACTTGTGATTTAACCGAACAGTATGTTAAGATAAACTCCGATTACAGGACATAATGAAGGTGAATGAAATGAAAATTGCAATTCTAAAAATTTCAGGGAAAACGATAAATGAGTTTATCTCTACCGGGAACTGGATTAAAAAAATAAAGAAGCTGAAAAAGATTTACCAAGGGATTATTATTGTTCATGGCGCCGGTAAAGATATTACCAGCTGGGCTGAAAAACTCGGTTTTGAGTCTAAATTTATCAACGGTCAAAGAGTAACTACATCGGAATTAATGGATGTTGCAGCTGCTGTTCAGGCAGGATTAATTAACAGCAAGCTGAATGCAAAATTAAATTCGGCGGGATTTGTATCCGCCGGATTTTCAGGGATTGACCGGGGATCATTTGTAGCAGAATATATTAACGGCAAGGAGCTCGGATTTGTCGGAAAACCATACCTTTCAAATTCCGTAAAATGGATACTAGATCTCCTTGAAGAAAATGTAATTCCTCTTTTTTCAAGTGTATGCAGGGATTCTCACGGCAACCTGATGAATGTAAACGCAGATATTTTTACCGGCGCTCTCGCTAAAGCTGTCTATGCAGATACTGTATTCTTCTTCTCAGATGTTGAAGGTGTAAAGATAAACGGGAAAATAAAATCTTTTATTACGGAAGAAGAAATTGAAAGCGGGATTCTTTCAGGTGAAATAAATAACGGAATGATCCCGAAATTAAAGAGCTGCTCTGCCCTGATTAAGGAAGGAATAAATAATATCTGGATAGGAGCAGAACTTTCGGAAAAAGCAATTTCTAAATTAAATAAAAAATATGAAAACGGAACTTGGATTAGCGGAACAGCAGGTAAAGAATATGAACTCTACGGCGCTGCTTAATAATTACAGCAGGTTCCCGGTTGAGTTTGTAAAAGGCGACGGTATTTATTTGTTCGATGCACAAGGAAAAGAATATCTCGATTTTTTGTGCGGAATTGCCGTTACCGGATTTGGACATAATCATCCTGTTATCAAATCGGCTGTAAAAGAACAGATGAATAAAATCTGGCATACATCCAATCTTTTTGAATCATCGCTTCAGGCTAAGCTAGCTGAAAAATTATCCCGGGTATCGGGATTAGATTACTCCTTTTTCTGCAACTCGGGAACAGAAGCAGTGGAAGCTGCAATTAAGTTTGCCAGAAAATCCGGAAACGGTAAATTCCATATCATTACGGCAATAAACGGATTTCACGGAAGAACCTACGGCAGTCTTTCTGCAACCGGACAGCTTAAGCTTCAGGAAGGTTTTGCTCCAATGCTGCAAGGCTTCAGCCATGTTAAGTATAATGATATTAAAGAAATTGAAAAAGCATTTAATGAAAATACAATTGCCGTCTTAATGGAGCCGATCCAGGGTGAGGG